>JBMSJG010000016.1:0-13468 GCA_049418645.1 Burkholderiaceae bacterium
CGCATGCTGGTCACCCGGGAGGGCTTGTTGGTTCAGACCCAGTCTGGTCGCCTGATGTTGATGACCGCCAGCACCCCGGCTAAATAACCTTGGCCGCCAAACCCGTCGTTGCGCTGGTGGGACGGCCCAATGTGGGCAAGTCCACCTTGTTCAATCGGCTGACCCGTTCACGCGATGCTTTGGTCGCTGACCTGCCCGGTCTGACACGTGATCGCCACTATGGCGAGGGCCGGCTCGGCCCTCGTCCGTTTCTGGTGGTGGATACCGGTGGCTTTGAGCCTGTTGTCAAAGAGGGCATTCTGGCCCAGATGGCTCGACAGACTCTGGCTGCTGTTGATGAATGCGATGTGGTGATTTTTCTGGTGGATGGTCGACTGGGTGTCACGCCACAAGATTTACAGATTGCTCAACAGCTTCGCCGCACCGGCCGCCCCTGCTTGTTGGCCGTCAACAAGCTCGAAGGCCTGACCGGCGAGGGCCGCACCGGCGAGTTCTATGAGCTGGGCCTTGGCGAGCCGCATGCCATCTCCAGTGCGCATGGCGACGGCGTCTACAGTCTGATCGAGCTGGCCCTGGCTCAGGTGCCAGAGCCAGAGTCAGCCCCGGACTCTGACGAGGACGAGGTCCTGCAGGAGGATGGTCTGCCCAAGGCTGGTCTGCGCGTTGCCATTGTGGGGCGTCCCAATGTCGGCAAATCGACCCTGATCAACAGCCTATTGGGCGAGGAGCGTGTCATTGCCTTTGACATGCCCGGCACCACCCGTGATGCGATCGAGGTGCCCTTCGAGCGCAACGGGGTCCGATACCGACTGATTGACACGGCTGGCCTGCGGCGCAAGGGCAAGGTCTTCGAGGCCGTGGAGAAGTTTTCGGTCATCAAGACCCTGCAGGCGATCTCGGATGCCCATGTGGTGGTGTTGTTACTCGATGCTCAGCAAGACATCTCGGATCAGGATGCCCACATCGCGGGGTTTGTGACCGAGTCCGGTCGGGCCCTGGTGGTGGGCATCAACAAATGGGACGGTCTGGATGTCGTGGCCCGTGACGAGGTCAAGCGGCAGATCGCCCGAAAACTACCCTTCATCAGCTGGGCTCGGTTTCATCACCTATCGGCACTCAAGGGGCATGGCATCGACAGCTTGATGCGCTCGGTCTTGGCCGCCTACGCGGCTGCTACCCGTAAGTTGTCTACGCCCAAGCTCACACGGGCGCTTCGTGAGGCCGTGGAGCGCCAGCAGCCCCCTCGAAAAGGGCCAATTCGTCCCAAGCTGCGTTATGCCCACCAGGGTGGTCAGAATCCGCCCATTGTGGTGGTTCACGGCAACTCGCTGGATCACGTCAGCGACGTCTACAAGCGTTACCTAGAGGCCCAGTTCAGGACCAAGTTCGACCTGGAGGGGACGCCCTTGCGGATTGAGTGGAAGGTCTCAAAGAACCCTTACGCGCCGGCGGAATGATGGCTCGATGGCGTGACGTTAGGGAACCGTCACGCTATAGTGGTGTCTGACCCAAAAACAACTACAAACGGAGTGCGGTTCATGTCTCAAGCCAAAGGTCAGGCCCTTCAAGATCCCTTTCTAAATATCCTGCGCCGCGAGCACGTCTCGGTCTCGGTTTACTTGGTTAATGGCATCAAGCTTCAGGGCCACATCGAGTCCTTTGACCAGTATGTCGTGCTGCTTAAAAATACAGTCACGCAGATGGTTTACAAGCACGCCATATCAACCATCGTGCCCGCTCGGGCCGTGAATTTCTCGCTCGAAGAAGACGCGAGCTAATTCGGAGTTCTTCTGAGCGACCTCGGCAGTTTTAGCAGTTCGGTCGCCGCGCAGGCCGCGGCCGCTCGAAACCCCAGAACCCTAATCGTCGCCTTGGAGATTGGCCGACAACGGGCTGATCTCGAGGAAATTTCCTCGTTGGCGACCGCAGCCGGCGCCCGTGTCCAGACCGTGATCACGGGTCGTCGCGACCGACCAGATCCTGCGCTGTTTGTAGGCTCTGGCAAGGCAGAAGAGATCAAACAGGCCTGTGAGGCCTACGGTGTGGACTTGGTGATCTTCGACCACGAGCTCTCTGCCGCCCAGCAGCGCAACCTCAGCAGGCTCATTGGGCGCCGGGTGATAGACCGGGTGGCCCTCATCCTGGATATCTTTGCCTTGCGAGCCACGACCCACGAGGGCAAGCTGCAGGTGGAGTTGGCCCAGTTGGATTACCTGTCAGCCCGCTTGGTGCGTGGCTGGACGCACCTCGAGCGGCAGCGTGGCGGTATCGGCCTACGTGGTCCGGGTGAGACTCAGCTTGAGACTGACCGTCGACTGATTGGCCAACGGGTCAAGCAACTCAAGCAGAGGCTGGCCACTTTGGCCAAGCAGCGGGTCAATCGCCGTCGGGCTCGGAGCCGATCGGGCACCCTCAATGTCTCTCTGGTCGGCTACACCAATGCGGGCAAGTCTTCGCTTTTCAATGCTCTGACCCACGCCGGCGTCTGGGCCGCCGACCAGCTTTTTGCCACGCTCGACACCACCAGTCGTCGGGTTTTCCTGGCCCCTGACCAGTTCATGGTGCTCAGTGACACTGTTGGCTTTATCCGAGACTTGCCCCACACCCTGGTGGAGGCCTTTCAGTCCACCTTGTCAGAGGCTGCGCAGGCCGATCTGCTCCTGCACGTGATTGATGCAGCGGACCCGGAGCGGGATCTCCGCCAGGCAGCGGTTCATCAGGTTCTGAAAGAGGTCGGCGCTGCAGACGTGCCGTGCATCGAGGTCTTTAACAAAATAGACCTGGTTGGCCTGCCCCCCCGGCTGGAGCGGGATGCCCATGGTAGGATCCATCGCGTCTGGGTTAGCGCAGCCCTGGGCCAGGGTTTGGATCTGGTCCGGCAGGCGGTGGCCGGTCATGGGTGGCCTGACTTGTCTGCAGAGGAACCGTCATTTCAGTCCGGCCATGCGGAACCTCTGTCCAGTCCAGTAGTCCACCCCTAAGAATTACTATGCACATCATCCGCTCAACCACACTCCTCATCAGCCCCATGATTAGACGTCTTAGAGGCCTGCTTTCCATCGGCGACCCGCGCTGGGGCAAGGGCCAAGAGCCTTCTGATTCGGCGTCCAAGCCCAGTCAGCCCAATTCAGAATCCAATGGCCCATCTAACGAATCCGGTCAGGATCGCCCACAGCAGGGCAGGCCCTCGGGTGCTGGTGACCGCCGTGACCGTCAGGGCGAGCCGCCCGATTTGGACGAGGTCTGGCGGGACTTTAATCGCAAACTAGGCGGGCTGTTCTCTGGCAAGAAAAAGCCGAACAACCCTTGGGCCAACCAGAACCGTGGCAACAATGGTGGCAACGGCGGTGGGGGGGGCAGCGGAGGCTCTGGCCCAGGCATGCCCAACATCAGAGTAACCGGCGGCTTGGTCGGCGTTGGTCTGGTCGGTCTGCTCGTGCTCTGGCTGGCCTCAGGCTTTTACATCGTTCAGGAGGGCCAAACCAGCCTGGTGCTGCGGTTCGGTGAGTACAAATACGCCTCCGGCGCTGGCTTCAAATGGCGGCTGCCATACCCCATTGAGTCTCACGAGACGGTCAACATCGCCCAGTTGCGTCAGGCGACGGTGGGCTTTCGGGGTGAGCGCAGCGGTCAGAGCCGAGACTCGCTCATGCTGACCAAAGACGAGAACATGATCGACATGCAATTTGCGGTTCAATACCGTGTTGGTCGGCCGGAGGAGTATCTCTTTAACAACGTGCGTCCCGATGACATCGTCACCCAGGCCGCCGAGACCGCCATGCGAGAGGTGGTTGGCCGCAGCCTGAGCGATGCCGTTCTCTACGAAAACAAAGAGGCCATTGGCCGTGAGGCCCTGCAGATCACCCAGCGAATTGCTGATCGCTATGGGGCTGGCCTGACCATTGTCAACATCACCATCCAGAACGTTCAGCCACCCGAGGAGGTACAGGCGGCCTTTAGCGATGCCATCAAGGCCGCACAAGACGCCGAGCGGGTGAAGAACGAGGGCCAGGCCTACGCCAACGACGTGATCCCGCGAGCCCGAGGTGCGGCAGACCGCCTCATGGAGGAGGCCGAGGGCTATCGCGAGCGTGTCGTGGCCCAGGCCCAGGGTGATGCCGAACGATTCTCTCGGATCAACGCCGAGTACAGCAAGGCCCCTGCGGTGACCCGTGAGCGGATGTATCTAGAGACCATGCAGCAAGTCTTCACCAACGTCAGCAAGGTCATGGTCGAGTCACGCAACAACAGCAACCTGCTCTACCTGCCGCTTGACAAGATCATGTCTCAGACGTCCCAGCAGGCTCAGCAGGCTGCCACAGCAGCGGCGGACGCCAGCACTGCCGCCCCTGTTAACCCAGCTGCACAGCCTGCCACTCAGCCGGCCGCTGCAGCCAAGTCTGCAGCCGGGGTTCCCCGTTCCCCGACTGAGAACCAGGGTGTCATCCCCAGTCTGCGTGATCGCTTTCGGGAGTCCAGATAAATGAACCGAGTCTTTGCCGCGCTGTCGGCCATCTTGGCCCTGGTTATGATCACCAGCGCCTGCGTCTTTGTGGTGGATCAGCGCCAGTACGGCCTGGTCTTTGCTTTGGGTGAACTGAAACAGGTCATCGACAAGCCTGGTCTGCATTTCAAGCTGCCCCCACCGTTTCAGAATGTGATCTTTGTTGAAAAACGCATCCTGACCATTGACACGCCGGATGCCGATCGCTTCATTACCAGCGAGAAAAAGAACGTGGTGGTCGACACCTACGTTAAGTGGCGTGTCGAGGACCCCAAGGTCTTTTACACCTCCGTGGCCGGTCGGCTGGCCAGTGCTGAGGACAGGATCTCCCGGGCTTTGCGCGATGGCTTGAACAACGAGATCGCCACCCGAACGGTCAACGACGTGGTCTCCGGAGCGCGTGAGAAGGTCATGGAGGGCATCCTGAAAAGGGTCTCCGAGGACGCCAAGCAGATCGGCGTGCAGATTGTGGATGTCCGTCTGCGTCGGGTGGATTTTGCCGAAGAGGTTCGCGAATCCGTCTTCCGGCGCATGGAATCCGAGCGCAAGGCCATCGCCAGTGAACGGCGAAGCCAGGGTGCTGCTGAGGCCGAGAAGATTCGGGCGAACGCAGACCGTCAGCGCGAGGGCATTCTGGCCCAAGCCTATCGTCGGGCCCAGACCATCAAGGGTGATGGCGATGCCAGGTCCACGGCAGCCTATGCGGCCGCCTTTGGTAAGAACCCCGAGTTCGCTGCCTTCTACCGAAGCCTCCAGGCCTACCGTGAGAGTTTCGCTGGTCGATCGGATGTGATTGTTGCGGATCCGCAGTCCGACTTCTTCAAGTACTTTCGGGCACCCGCATCTAAAAAGTAGTCGATAATGCGGGTGTTATGCCCGCATGGCTTCTACCCGATCACGTTTCTGACATTCTGCCCGCCGAGGCGCAGCGCATCGAGCGCCTGCGTCGTCGGCTTTTGGACTTGTACGCCAGTTATGGCTACGCCCAGTTCCAGCCACCGATGCTGGAGTATGTGGAGGCCTTGGCCGTTCAGGGTTCCAAAGATTTAGACCAGCGCAGCTTCAAGATGGTCGACCCCCTGTCCGGACGCATGCTGGGCTTTCGGGCCGACATCACGCCTCAGGCTGCTCGCGTGGATGCGCATTTGCTGGGTCAGTCGGGGGTCTGCAGGCTGTGTTATTGCGCCTCAGTGGTCCATGCCCAGCCAGCTGGCCTGCTCTCCAATCGCGAGCCGATTCAGCTGGGCTGCGAACTATTTGGCTTTGAGGGCCTGCAGGCCGACCTTGAAATTCAGGAATTGGCCTTGGCCTCGTTGGATGCAGCCGGAATAGCCCAGGTTCACCTCAACCTAACCGATCGAGCCATTTTGTTGGCCCTACGCGCCTCCGATCCAGCTTTTGCAGCTGCCGAACAGCCATTGCTTGCCGCGCTGGCTGCCAAGGACCGTGCGGCTCTAGAGGACCTATCCGGTGGGTTAACGGCTCAGACCAAGCAGGCCCTCATGGCCCTGGTTGGTCTCTATGGCCCAGCCTTGGGACCCAAGGGTGTCTTGGCTCGGGCCCGTCAGCAACTACCCAAGCTCGAGCAGATTACCCAGAGCCTGGATCGTCTCACCGCAGTGGCCGAGTCAGCCCTTTTTGTTCGCCACCCCCAGTGCCAGCTCACGGTTGACTTGGCCGATCTGCAGGGCTGGGATTATCACAACGGCATCATGTTTTCGATCTACTGCCCGGGACACCCCGATGCGGTGGTTCGGGGCGGACGCTACGACGGTATGGGCGAGGCCTTTGGCCGCTCGCGGCCAGCCACGGGCTTCAGCGTGGAGCTGCGGGTCTTGGCGGAATTGGCAGGTGCTGCTGCTGAGTCGACCGCATTGGCCGAGGCGCCCGTCGCAGCGCCCTGGCAGGACGATGCCGACCTGCGGGAGGCGATCGCCCATCTGCGGGACAACGGTCGGGTGGTGGTCTGCATGCCGGCCCATGACTTTCAGGCTCATACGGGCCCCAAACTGGTGTTGGCCAACGGCCTTTGGCAGGTCGCGCCCGCTCTCTGATTTCTTCAAGCAAAGGTTTTGGTATGACGAACAAACAGGCTCCATCGGCTCGTTCTGGGCAGTCCGGTCGCAACGTCGTGATCATCGGTACCCAGTGGGGAGACGAAGGCAAGGGCAAGATCGTGGACTGGCTCACCGAGGATGTTCAGGGGGTGGTCCGCTTTCAAGGGGGGCACAACGCTGGTCACACCCTGGTGGTCAATGGCAAAAAAACCGTCCTGCGGCTGATCCCGTCGGGCATTCTGCACCCCCATGTCACCTGCTATGTGGGCAATGGTGTGGTGTTATCCCCTGAGGCTCTGCTCAAAGAAATCGACGAGCTTGAAGCCGGTGGCCTGTCAGTTTCTAGCCGTCTGAAAGTCAGCCTGGCTTGTCCGCTGATTCTGCCCGTGCATGTGGCCCTAGATCAGGCTCGCGAGGCGGCTCGCGGTGAGGGCAAGATTGGTACCACTGGCCGTGGCATCGGGCCCGCCTACGAGGACAAGGTGGCCCGCCGCGCCATCCGTCTGATCGACCTGAAGAATCCCGAGCGTCTCAAAGAAAAGCTGCAGACCCTGCATGCCCTGCACAACCATGTGCTGACCGGCTTTCTGAATGCCCAGGCGGTCAGCGCCGAGCAGACCTTTGATCAGTTGATGACCATGGCGCCCCGCTTGTTGGCGATGGCGGCCGATGTGCCCGCCTTGCTGGCCGGTGCCATGCAGTCGGGTGCCAAGCTTCTGTTTGAAGGTGCCCAGGGTACCTTGCTGGACATCGACCATGGCACCTACCCCTTTGTCACCAGCAGCAACTGCGTGGCCGGTGCGGTGGGCGCCGGTGCGGGCATTGGTCCCAATCAGATTGACTATGTGCTGGGCCTGACCAAGGCCTATGCGACCCGTGTCGGCTCTGGCCCATTCCCGACCGAGCTCTTTGATGAGATCGGCCAGCATCTGGCCACCAAGGGCAATGAGTTTGGATCTGTGACTGGGCGTCCGCGTCGCTGCGGTTGGTTTGATGCCGCCGCCCTGCGCAGAGCGATTCAGATCAATGGCGTGACGGGTCTGTGCATCACCAAGCTCGATGTCTTGGATGGACTAAAGGAAATTAAGCTCTGTACCGGCTATGAGACCCCTGAGGGTCGCGTGGATGTGCTGCCCTTTGGTGCCGATGCGGTAGAAGCCTGCAAGCCCGTTTTCGAGACCTGGCCTGGTTGGGCTGGCTCAACGGCTGGCTTGCAGAAGTGG
Organism: Burkholderiaceae bacterium; assembly: GCA_049418645.1. Classification (GTDB taxonomy): domain Bacteria; phylum Pseudomonadota; class Gammaproteobacteria; order Burkholderiales; family Burkholderiaceae_A; genus Hahnella. The sequence goes on from JBMSJG010000016.1 coordinate 7,785, forward strand.
GGAGACCTGCCTAAAGAGGCCCAGGCTTATCTGAGCCGACTGGCTGAGGTGACCGGAGCACCGATCGCCATGATTTCCACAGGGCCTGACCGGGACGAAACCATCTTGATGGATCATCCCTTTCAAAGCGTGTAGTGTGGTGCCCAGAAGAGGACTCGAACCTCCACAGTGTTGCCACCGCTAGGACCTGAACCTAGTGCGTCTACCAATTCCGCCATCTGGGCTTACGGACCCGCTACTTTAATGGGATTCTGAAAATTGTCAAAGTCACGTCGCAATCGACCCACCCAGTCAGCGGAGACCAAGTCATCCGCGAGGTCCTCTGCACGTCTTACAGAGGAGACTGAGGCCGGCGGCCCCCAGTTCTCTGGTCGTCTCATCGGACACCGAGACGGCTTTGGATTCATCGCGCCCGACACCGGAGGCGACGATGTCTTTGTCTCGCCGCGCGAGATGCTCAAGGCCATGCACGGCGACCGGGTGACGGCCCGCATCATTGGTTCTGATCGACGTGGCCGACCGGAGGCCATGATCGTCGAAGTGTTGGAGCACACCATCGACAAGCTGGTGGGACGGCTGGTGCATGAGCGTGGGATTGTCTTGGTGGTTCCAGAAGACCAGCGCATCAAGCACGACATCATCGTCTCCGCTGGGGACACCATGGGCGCCAAACCCGGTCAGGTGGTGATGGTCGAGATCCTCGACCCGCCGACGCGCTACACGCCGCCCGTGGGTCGGGTGGTGGAGGTGCTCGGCAGCATCGAGGATCCGGGTATCGAAGTCGAGATCGCGGTGCGTAAATTCGATGTGCCCCATCAGTTTTCAGATGAAGCCCTGAAGTGCGCGAGCAAACTGCCGGACCAGGTACGCACCGCTGACGTCAAAGACCGGATCGACCTGAGAGACGTGGACCTCATGACCATCGATGGTGAGGATGCCCGCGACTTTGACGATGCGGTCTATGCCGAGCCTTTTGGGCCGGGCGGTAAGAAGGGCTGGCGCCTGCTGGTGGCCATCGCTGACGTGAGCCATTACGTGCAGGATGGTGACGGGCTGGACCGAGATGCCTTCGCCCGAGCCACCTCGGTCTATTTCCCGCGTCAGGTCCTGCCCATGCTGCCGGAGAAACTCTCCAATGGGCTGTGTTCGCTCAATCCAAACGTCGAGCGCTTGGCGATGGTCTGCGACATGGTGGTGGGCCCCGATGGGCTGGTGAAGGCCTATCAGTTCTACGAGGCGGTGATTGAGTCATCGGCGCGACTAACCTACGAGCAGGCCTGGACTGCTCTGTCCGACCCTACGGGGCCAGAGGCCCGGGTGCTGGGTCCCAAGTTCCAGGTGCTGAGCCACCTAGAGGCGGTCTTCAGGGCCCTGTTGGCGGCTCGTGAGCAGCGCGGGGCCTTCGAGATTGAGACGGTCGAGACGATCATGCGCACCGATGCCCAGGGCCGCATCGATAAGATCCTGCCCCGCATGCGCAACGATGCCCACCGGTTGATTGAAGAGTGCATGCTGGCGGCCAATACCAGTGCAGCGGATCTGATTATTCGCTCCAAGCGTCAAGGCTTGTTTCGGGTGCACGAGGGCCCTACGCCTGAGAAGCTCTCGGCCTTGCGCGAGTTCCTGAAGTTACAGGGCCTGCGGCTGGCCGGAGGCGAGGATCCATCGCCTGCTGATTACGCGCGCCTGTCACGGGAGATGAAACAGCGGCCCGACTACAAGTTGCTGCAGACGCTGTTGCTGCGCTCCATGCAGCAGGCCATCTACAGCCCAGACAATGTGGGCCACTTTGGCCTGGCTTATCCGGCCTACACCCACTTCACGTCACCGATTCGTCGCTATCCGGACCTGTTGGTCCATCGGGTGATCAAAAACATCCTGGCGGAGAAGACGTACACACCGATTTACGGCGAGCTGCAGGCCGACCCATCTGGTCGCCGCAAAAAGGCAGCCAATACCCAGGAGAGCCTCTCGCGGTGGCGTGTCATCGGTGAGCATTGCTCGGCTGCTGAGCGGCGTGCTGACGATGCCTCTCGAGATGTCGAGGCCTGGCTCAAGTGTCAGTTCATGAAAGACCGAGTGGGTGAGCAGATGGCTGGTACCGTCACCGGTGTTGCGCCATTTGGATTGTTTGTCACGCTCGATGCCCTGTATGTAGAGGGTCTGATTCATGTGTCGGAGTTGGGAGCCGAGTACTTCCAGCACAACGACATCGTCCATGAGTTGCGGGGCGAGCGAACCGGTCGCCGGTTCCGCCTCTACGACCCAGTTAACGTGCAGGTGTCTCGAGTGGACCTGGATGCACGTCGCATTGAGTTTCGTTTGATTCCCTCGATGATGCGAGCGGTGAAAAAGACCGGTCTGCCCACGCGTGAAGAATTTGATGAGCAGTACGCTCTGCAGGGTGGGGTGGATGCTGACGATGACTTCTTGGCCTCGGGGACGTTGGAACGCGGTGTTGGTGGTCCGGGTGGTGCAAGAAGTCGTGGTCGATCCTCTGGCAAGTCGGGTCAGGCTGGCAAGGCCGCCAAGGGAGCCAAGGGGGCCAAGGCCAGCAAGTCCGGCAGAACCGCTCACGGTGCTGCGCCACTGGCCAAGACAACCAGTGCAAAAGCAACCAAGGCGGCTCGCGGTCGACGTGGCCGAAAGGCTCGCTAGGATGGCCAGAGGGTCTCGGTCACCGTCGCCGCTATCTCGTGGCCAGTCCGAGGGTCAGGCACATGCCACTGGGCAGGCATCCAGCCAGACCGTCAAGCTCTGCGGCTTTCATGCGGTACGGGCGCGCCTTCGGGTAGCGGCCGATACGATCAGCGAGGTTTGGGTAGAACCCAGTCGCAAAGATCAACGTATCAAGTCATTGGTGGATGAGTTGCAGAGGGCCGGGATCACGGTCAAGACCGCCGACATGGCCAGGCTCGATGGGCTCGCCTTGGGCCAGCGTCATCAAGGCGTGGTGGGGGTTGCTGCGGCCCGACAGATGGTCGATGACCTGCCCACTTTGTTGGAGCAGTTGGAAGATCAACCGGTCAGCAGTCGTTTCTTGTTGTTTCTGGACGGTGTCACGGACCCACACAACCTGGGTGCGATCATGCGTACAGCGGATGCCGCTGGTGTGGCCGCGGTGGTCGCTCCTAAAGACCACAGTGCACCGCTCAACGATGTGGTGATGCGTGTGGCCGCCGGTGGTGCCGACCGGGTGCCATACATTCAAGTCACCAACCTGAGCCGTGCCATAGAGGAGGTTCAGGATGCTGGTTACCAGGTCTATGGCCTGGATGGTGATGCCGAGCAGTCCCTCTACAAGGCTGACCTGAGAGGATCTCTGGTCCTGGTCATGGGTGCGGAAGGCGACGGCATCCGTCGGCTGGTGAAGTCGCACTGTGATGCCCTTTACCGGCTTCCCATGAAGGGTGGCGTCGAGAGTCTGAATGTCTCGGTGGCCACAGGCGTAGCCTGCTTCGAAGCACTTCGCCAGCGCAGCTAGCTGGGCCTTACGCCTGCTCATGATGCGGCTGGCTTCTCATCGTTTTGGGCCTGTGCCCACCAGTGAGCAACTGGCCAGGCTGGGGTATAGGGCCTGGTCTTTGGTCGATGGTCAGGGCCAACGACAGCCCATGGGCTGGTTAAGGCCGGATCTCTCATTGCTGCTGAAGCACGAGCCTTTAACACTCGATTCAGTGGCGGACTTTGTGAACATCCTTCGACAGACCTCTGCTGCCGACGGCTGGCGCAACGAATGCTTCACGCTCTGCAATGAGGCCGGTGAGCCCATCTTGGATCGTCACGGCCAGGCAGTGGGCCTGGAGCGCTGTCTCTTTCGACCGCTGGGACTCTTCTATCAGACCGTGCAACTCAATTTACTCAGTCCGCAAGGCGAGGTCTGGATCGGTCAACGCGCCCAGCACAAGGCCGTGGACCCAGGCCTTTGGGATGCAGCGGTGGCCGGTGGCCTGACCCACGGTGAGAATCCTCTTTCGGCACTCGTTCGCGAGTGTTGGGAGGAGGCTGGCTTGCCTGAGTCCTCGTTAACAGGGCTGCAGACGCTGGGTACGGTCATGGTTCAACGCATCCTGGGCGCCGACGGCAGGCAGGGCCTGCAACGTGAGGTGGTGATGAGTTATGGGTTAACCGCTGCTGAGGCCTTCAGGCCGATTAACCAGGACGGCGAAGTACAGGCCTTTGCCTGCGTCTCATTGGCAGAAGTCTGGCGACTGTGGCAGCAGGGCCAGTTCAACCACGAGGCGGCTGTGGGCTGTCTGGATTTTCTAATGCCGCAGCTAGGCTGAGCACACTGCCTGCATAGACGTAGCTGCGGTTGTAGTGGGTGATGGCAAAAAAGTTGGGTGTGGCCAGCCAGAGGTGCGCGTCGGGGGCCTCCGGCTCGGGCAGGTGAATCAGGCTGGCCGGCATGGTGGCTGGCTGCTGGCGCCAGAGGTTGGATTCGTCGATCCATGTGCCCAGTGGAGATTTGCGAAGGGCGCTTAGCTGGTGATCGGCGGTCAGTCGAGTCACGAGCAGCTGGTCCAGGGCCGCTTGCTGACGAACTTTGAGTGCCTGGCGGATGTCGCTGGGCACCACCAGGTGGGTCGGCCACTCGCGTCGCCAGCCATGCTGGACCAGGAAGTTTGCCACCGAGCCAATCGCATCTGCAGGACTCTTGATCAGGTCTACTCGGCGGTCTCCATCAAAGTCGAGCCCGTACTGACGCCAGCTGCTGGGCATAAACTGGGGCATGCCCAGCGCTCCCGCGAAGGAGCCCTGAATGCTTCTCAGATCGAGCTGGGTTTCTTGGGATAGCAGCAGCAGCTCGATGAGTTCTTTGGTAAAGAATTCGGGTCGGCGGGGCGAGAGCAAGGCCAGGCTAGCCAGGGTGTCACGGGCGGGAAAACTGCCCTGAATCCGACCGAACCGGGTCTCAACCCCCAGGATGCCGCAGATGACCGAAGCGGGGACCCCAAACTTGGCTTGAGCCTGATCCAGAATGCTTCGGTGGCTGGCCATAAAGACCCGTCCATCGGCCAGTGTCTTGGCGTCTAGGTTCTTGGCCAGGACGCGGTTGAGCGATCTGGGGATGATGGGGGCGTCAGGGGGTGGGTTGACCAGGGCAATGGCTCGATCCTGGCGTTGCAGTGATTCCAGGGCTGCCAGTGCTCCGCTGACGGACAGGCCTTTGGTGGCCACCATCTGGTTCAGGAGGGCCTGCCAGGCGCCCGCTGGGGCCCAGTCGGGTCTGGCCGAGGCCAGGGCAGACCTTGGTAGCCAGAGGCTGCCCGAGGCCATTCCCAGGCCTGCCAGACCAGCCAAGCGACCCAAGGTCAGCCGCCGGCTGTTGTTTTGGAGTCGGTTTTGGTCTGAAGGCGGGCGTTTTGTTTGCATTTGGGCGTCTGACTGCTAAAATCGTGGGCTTTTCACCGGTCGAGCTTTTTGAGGTGGTTGGTCTGACCGGTACCCCCAGAATTTTTACAAGGAATTTCTATGGTCGTCATTCGACTTGCTCGCGGCGGATCGCACAAGCGTCCTTTTTATCACGTGGTTGCCACAGATTCACGCAATCGCCGTGATGGCCGCTTTATTGAGCGTGTTGGGTTCTTCAATCCCATCGCTCGTGGCAACGACACCAAGCTGAACCTGTCGGTTGAGCGCATTGAACACTGGCGCTCCAACGGTGCTCAGCTGAGCCCCCG
>JBMSJG010000017.1:0-13107 GCA_049418645.1 Burkholderiaceae bacterium
GGGCCTCGCGCTCCATTGCCAGAGCCCACTGATGATGCTGGCCCATACCCACCTGCAGGTGCAGGCTAGCGGTCGTAGCTGAGGAGGAATGGCGGAGAGGGTGGGATTCGAACCCACGGTACGGTTACCCGCACGCCTGATTTCGAGTCAGGTACATTCGACCACTCTGCCACCTCTCCGCGAAGGGCGGATTATAGCCCGAGGCCGCAAACCCCACCGAATAGACTGTTGCCCATGACCCAAACCAAACGATCCATTGCCATTGTTGGCGCTGGCCTGGCCGGCGTGACCTGCGCCCTTCAGCTGCAATCAGCCGGGCACTCTGTTGTGCTCTACGAAAAAAGCCGTGGCGCGGCTGGCCGCATGAGCACCCGACGGAGCGATGATTGGCAGGCCGATCACGGCGCCCAATACTTCACCGCCAGAGGCGACGCCTTCCAGACCCAGGTGGACCAGTGGACGTCAGCTGGCCTGGTCTCGCCATGGAACGCACGGATCTGTGAACTCATCTCTACCCAACCCTTTGAGTGGGCCGCTAAACCGGGGCCAACACGCTACGTCGCCAACCCAGGCATGAACAGCCTGGTCAGATCCTTGGCCGACCAACTAAACCTGCAGATCAACACCACCATCACCCGCATCGAGCGTGGCCAAGAGGGATGGCTGCTCTACTCAAAGGAACAAGACGCTGCCCTGCCCGCCGTTGAGGCCGTGGTCTTCGCCATCCCGGCCCCTCAATTGGTGGCCTTTGGTTCGGTCTTGCCCAGCCCATGGATCGCCCAGGCTAGCCAAACTCGTTTCGACCCCTGCTGGGCCAGCCTGGTGGGCTTTGACCAGCCGCTGGACCTGCCATTTGATGCCCTGTTTATCAACGAGGGCCCGCTGCGCTGGATCGCCCGAAATCACTCCAAGCCCGGCCGCACAGGACCCGAGACCTGGACCCTGCATGCCAGTCCGGAGTTCAGCGCCCAGACCATTGAACACGACGGACAGGAGATCCAAACGGAATTGCTGGCAGCCTTTGCTCAGATCACAACCGTACAGGCCGTGTGGACCCAGATTCACAAATGGCGTTACGCCCTGAGCCATCCGGCTGGCGAGTCCGGTGAACCGGCCCTATGGGATGCCCAGATGCGTCTGGGTGTCTGTGGTGACTGGCTCGCAGATGGTCGAATCGAGGGGGCCTGGCTCAGTGGCCAGGCCTGCGCAACGCTAGTCCTAGAGGGCTAGCCTCTCCAGGCCACCCATATAGGGCACCAGCACCTTGGGAATCACCAGGCTGCCGTCGGCCTGCTGGTAGTTCTCTAGGACTGCCACCAAGGCGCGGCCAACAGCCAGTCCAGAACCGTTCAGGGTGTGCACCAGCTCGTTCTTGGTCTTGCCACCATCGACAGGCTTTTTATAGCGGGCCTGCATGCGACGGGCCTGAAAGGCCTCACAGTTGCTAACACTCGAGATCTCTCGATAGGTCTGCTGGGCTGGCAGCCAGACTTCCAGGTCATAGGTCTTGGCCGCACCAAAGCCCATGTCCCCAGTACAGAGCAGCATCACCCGGTAGGGCAACTCCAGGCCCTGCAGAATCGCCTCGGCATGGCCCACCATCTGCTCAAGGGCCTCGTAGGACTGCTCGGGCTCGACCACCTGCACCATCTCGACCTTGTCGAACTGATGCTGACGAATCATGCCGCGCGTGTCTCGCCCATAACTACCCGCCTCGCTCCTAAAGCAAGGCGTGTGGGCTGTTAGACGCATGGGCAGCTGATCGACCGACAGAATCTCGTCGCGCACCAGGTTGGTCAGCGAGACCTCGGAAGTTGGGATGAGGTAGAGCGACTCCCCTGCCCCCTCCTGGCCGCCCTTCTTGGCGGCAAACAGGTCTTCCTCAAATTTGGGCAGCTGCCCTGTACCAAACAAAGAGTCTGCATTGACGATGTAGGGGGTGTAGCACTCGGTGTAGCCATGCCGACCCGTCTGAACATCCAGCATGTACTGGGCCAGGGCGCGATGCAGACGAGCCATGCCACCCTTCATCACGGCAAACCGTGAACCCGTGAGCTTGGTGGCCACCTCAAAGTCCAGGCCCAACGAGGCCCCCACATCGACATGGTCTTTGACCTCGAAGTCGAAGGCCTTGGGCGTGCCCCAGCGGCGAACCTCTTGGTTGTCATCGGATGACGCGCCAGCAGGGACGGACTCATGAGGCAGGTTTGGAATGGTTGCCAGCCAGCCGTCTAACTCAGACTGCACCTGAGCCAACTCGGCGGCGGCTGCATCCAACTGGTTGGGCAGGTCAGCCACCTGGGCCATCAAGGCACTGGCATCTTCGCCCTTGGCCTTGGCCTGACCAATCTGTTTGGAGAGTGCGTTTCGACTGGCCGCCAGGGTCTCGGTCTTGGTCTGGATCGCCTTGCGCTGGGCCTCCAGCGCGTTGAATCGAGGCACGTCGAGCGCATAGCCACGGGCCTGCAGGCGGGCCGCCACCTGGTCAATGTCTTTGCGCAGCAGGGCGATGTCAATCATGTGGTCTTCTTTTCCTGGTTTCTCTGACGAAGGCTCGCCAGCTTTTCGGCAATTTTACTTTCAAGTCCGCGATCCACCGGCTGATACAGGGCAGACTGGCCCAAGAGCGCATCAGGCAGATAGGTCTGACCGGCCGAGAAGCCGTCGGGCTCGTCGTGGGCATATCGATAGCCACGGCCATGGCCCTCGGACTTGGCCAGCGCGGTCGGCGCATTTCTGAGGTGATGAGGTACCGGCAGAGAGCCAGTCTTTTCAACCACGGCCCGAGCCGCCTTCCAGCCGACATACACAGCATTGCTCTTGGCAGCCATGGCCAAGAAGACCGCCGCCTGAGCCAGGGCCAACTCCCCTTCGGGGGAGCCCAGCCGCTCATAAGCCTGTGCCGCAGACAGGGTCATCTCCAAGGCCCTGGGGTCCGCCAGGCCAACGTCCTCGGAGGCCATGCGAATCAAGCGCCTGGCCACATAGTGCGGATCGGCTCCGCCATCGAGCATTCGGGCCAGCCAGTACAAGGTGGCGTCGGGATCAGAGCCCCGCACGGACTTGTGAAGTGCACTGATCTGGTCATAGAAGCTGTCGCCACCCTTGTCGAACTGTCGCAGCAGGCTGGGCATGGCCTTGGAGAGCGCCTCGTCGTCCACCACCAAGGGACGATCGGCAAAGGCAAAGCCCGCCATCTCGATCAGGTTCAACAACCTGCGGCCATCACCATCGGCCGCCAGCAACAGGCGGTCTGCTGCCGCCTGATCAAAGCTCAGGCCTGCCAAGGTCTCGCTGGCCAGTGCTCGCGCCATCAGCCTGCCCAGGCTGTCGGCCTGCAAAGCCTCTAGCCGGAAGACCTGCGCGCGGGACAACAAGGCCCGGTTGACCTCAAAAGCTGGGTTCTCGGTCGTCGCGCCAATGAAGACAAACAGCCCAGCCTCGACATGCGGCAAAAAGGCATCCTGCTGAGACTTGTTAAACCGATGGACCTCGTCCACAAAGACAACGGTGGTCTGTCCTTGGGCAGCATAGAGCTCAGCCTGCGCGACGGCCTCGCGAATCTCTTTCACGCCACTCAAGACGGCCGAGATCATGAGCATTCGCGCCCCGATGGCCTGAACCAAGAGTCTGGCGATGGTGGTCTTGCCAACACCGGGCGGCCCCCAGAGAATCATCGAGGGCAGGCGCCCGCCTGCCACGGACTTGGTCAGTGGTCCCGACGGACCAAGCAGGTGGTCCTGCCCCAGAACCTGTTCAAGCCGCTGCGGCCGCAACAACTCAGCCAGCGGCGCGGCGCTGGTCACTGCGAGATGACCTCGGTGCCAGCTGGGATGATCAACTGGAATTGACTCGCAGGAATGGCCTGGTTGATGCGGACCTGCGAGAAACGAATCTTGAGGCTACGCCCCAGGCCATCGATGGAGTCAAAGGCCTTGACCACACCGCTGGCATCCAGGCCAATGTCAATGTGCGCCAGAGCCTGGTCGGCCTGCCTGGGTACCAGCCGGACCCAGGCCAAGTCCTCCCGGGGTGGCTGCCCAGACACCACAAACTGCTCGGTGAGCGTCTTGGCCACCTGATCCTCTGCACCTAATAAAAGACCAGCGGGCGTCGCCGCGAAGGCCTTGGTCAGGCTGCGTTTGGTGACCTGCGCCAGGTCAGGGTCAAACAAAACAAACGTCTGTCCCTCGATCAGATGGGTCTGCGAATAAGGCTTCTCGATCTTCCAGAGCAGCTGGCCTGGTCGCTTAACCCAGAGCTGGCCACTCATGCGCGTGCTGCGCCCAGTTGGGCTGCTCTGCGTCTGCTCAAACCGGGCATAGAAGGTCTTGGTCTTCTCCAGCGCAGCAAAAAGCCTGGCGTCGGGGCTGGCCTCCACCGTGACCACCCCAGCCGGTGCGGGTATCGATGACTCAGGGGTGGCCGCTGTAGGTGCAGCCGCTGTGGGGGCCACGGCCATCGCAGGCGAACCAAACAGACCGACCAGCAAGGCCAACAGGAATCTATTCATTGCCAGCGGGTACCAGGATGTCGCGGTTGCCGTTGCTCTGCATGGCCGAGACCACACCGGCCTGCTCCATGCTCTCGAGCAATCTGGCCGCACGGTTGTAGCCAATCCGAAGGTGTCGTTGCACCAAGGAGATCGAGGCACGTCGGTGCTTGAGCACCACCGCCACCGCCTCGTCATAAAGCGCATCGGCCTCGCCATCGGCGCCACCAGCGCCACCGCCAACAATGCTCTCCAGGCCTGCCGTAAAGCTGCCGCCTGATTCGCCAGCACCATCCAAAATGGCCTCGTTGTACTGGGCGCCACCGGCCTGCTCCTTCAGGTAGCTCACCACCCGAAAGACTTCGTCGTCGGCCACAAAGGCGCCGTGGACTCGAGTGGGCACGCCAGAGCCAGCAGACAAGAACAGCATGTCACCCATGCCCAACAAGGCCTCTGCCCCCATCTGATCCAGCACGGTTCTGGAGTCGATGCGGCTGGAGACCTGAAAGGAAATCCGCGAGGGAATGTTCGCCTTGATCAATCCGGTGATGACATCGACAGACGGACGCTGCGTGGCCAGGATCAGGTGAATACCGGCGGCACGGGCTTTTTGGGCCAGTCGAGCAATCAACTCCTCGACCTTCTTGCCGACCACCATCATCAGATCAGCCAGCTCATCGATCACCACCACGATCTGCGGCAAGGGCGCCAGAGGCGGCACCTGACCGGCCTCGGCCATCTCGGGATGGGCCAAGGGATCCAGCAAGGGCTTACCCTTCTTCAGGGCCTCTTCTACCTTGGCATTGAAGCCGGCCAGGTTGCGAGTGTTGAGTTTGCTCATCAGCCGGTAGCGACGTTCCATCTCGCCCACACACCAGTGCAGGGCATTGGCCGCGAGTTTCATGTCGGTGACCACCGGCGTGAGCAGGTGCGGAATGCCCTCGTAGATCGAGAGCTCCAGCATCTTGGGGTCGATCAGAATCAGGCGAATCTTGTCGGCCGAGCCGTGATAGAGCAGGCTCAGCAGCATGGCATTCACGCCAACGGATTTGCCAGAGCCGGTGGTGCCCGCCACCAACAAGTGGGGCATCTTGGCCAGGTCAACCACAGTGGGCGCACCGGCAATGTCCTTGCCCAACGCCATGGGCAGGGTTGCACCGCTGTCTTGGAAGGCCGTCGAGCCAATGATCTCCGCAAGTCGAACGGTCTGACGTCTGGGATTGGGCAGCTCCAATCCCATCAGGCTCTTGCCAGGAATGGTCTCCACCACTCGAACCGAGGTCAGCGACAATGCGCGGGCCAGGTCTTTGGATAGGTTGACGATCTGCGAACCCTTGACCCCCAGGGCCGGTTCAATCTCGTAGCGAGTGATGACAGGCCCTGGCTGCGCACTCACCACCCGAACCTCCACACCAAAGTCAGCCAGGCGGTTCTCGATAAGACGCGAGGTGTATTCCAGCGTCTCAGCCGAGACGGGCTCACCCTGATCGATGGCCTGCTCCAGGAGGCTTAACGGGGGAAGGTCTCCGCTGCCAGCCAGGCCCACAAAGAGTGGGGTCTGCTGGGCCTTGAACTCGGTCTCGGCGACCTTTTTAGACTCGACCACCTCGGCCACCGGCATGACCTCGATCTTGGGTTCTGGACGGGCCTTTTTCTGCAAGACGCGCTCGGCTCGCTCCCCAGCCACGGTGACCCCCAGCTTGCGATCCTGCGCCTCGTCCACTTTGGCCCGCACGCCAGAGACCATCTGCTCCAGGCGTCGGCCCAGTTGCTCGAAAAAGCCCAGCCAAGTGAAATGGAAGAAGGCTGATAGGCCCAGGAAAAAGCCAATCAGCGACAAAAAAGTGAGCCCGGCACTGCCGACCAGCCACTCAATCGAGCTGCCCACGAAACTGCCGAGTGCACCACCCGGCATGTATGAAAAGACGCTCTGGCCCAATTCCAGGCGATGAGCCTCCAGCGCACAGCTAGAGGCCAGCAGCAGCCAGAAGCCACCGAACCGACGCCAGCCCAACTCGGCCCAGGGCGAGGCAGGCTCTGCTGAAAGACCCTGCCCGACCAGCTGTTGGGACCGGCGCAGCATGCTGGCAGCCCGGAAGAAGAACAGGGCCAGCACGCTGAACAACACCACCCACCAGACCGCGCTGATGCCAAACAAGAAGAAAAACAGATCCGCCACCACGGCGCCGGCTCGACCAAACCAGTTCTGCGGCACGACCTGAGTGGACACGGCAAACCAGCCCCCATCACTGGGTGAGAAGCTGGCAAAGGCCGCTGCCAGAAAAGCCGTCGCAGCCAGCCAGAGAATCCAGGCCACATCGGCAGCAAACACCTCGGTGGCCCCCGCGGCCTGACTGGGGCCGACGCCGGCCTTGCGGCGGGCGGAGACGCGCCTTGGCTTGGCTGGCTCAGGGGCTTTCGATCGTTTGAATAAAGACATTCATATAATTGTACTGAGCCCTCCCTCCTAAAACAGACTGAAAGCTTTTTTATGGCCGTTCACCACAAACTCCTCATCCTTGGCTCAGGTCCTGCCGGCTACACCGCCGCCATCTATGCCGCCCGGGCCAACCTCAACCCCGTTCTGATCACCGGCATGGCCCAGGGCGGCCAGCTCATGACCACCACCGAGGTCGAAAACTGGCCTGCTGAAAAAGAAGGCCTGATGGGTCCAGACCTGATGGCCCGCTTCCAAGAACACGCCGAGCGCTTTAAGACCGAGCTGGTCTATGACCACATTCACACCGCAGCCCTCACCGAAAAGCCCATCCGGCTGGTTGGTGATGCCGCCGAATACACCTGCGATGCCCTGATCATCGCCACAGGCGCCTCGGCCATGTACCTGGGCCTGCCCTCCGAAGAGGCCTTTATGGGCCGCGGCGTCTCTGGCTGCGCCACCTGCGATGGCTTTTTCTACAAAGGCCAGGACGTGGCCGTGGTCGGCGGCGGCAACACCGCTGTCGAAGAGGCGCTCTACCTGTCGAACATCGCCAAGACCGTCACCGTGGTCCATCGTCGTGACAAATTCAAGGCCGAGCCCATCTTGGTCGACCGACTCATGGACAAGGTCAAAAACGGCAACGTCCGACTCGAACTCGACAGCACCCTGGACGAAGTCCTGGGCAACGATAGCGGCGTAACCGGCATGCGCCTGGCCCACAAGTCGGGCAGCAAAAAAGAGGTCGCTGTTCACGGTGTCTTCATTGCCATCGGCCACAAGCCCAATACCCAGATCTTTGAGGGACAGCTGGACATGGCCAACGGCTACATCAAGACCCGGTCGGGCCTTGAGGGCAATGCCACCGCCACCAACATTGCCGGTGTCTTTGCGGCTGGTGACGTGCAGGATCACATTTACCGGCAGGCCATCACCAGTGCAGGCACCGGTTGCATGGCGGCCCTGGACGCGCAGCGCTACCTTGAAGCGCTCGAGCACTAACCCACCGGACAGTTCATCTGACCGTTCGGCTCCCGACGACCGACTGCTGTTTGAGCAGGCGGTCGCTGGGGCCCTGCCATTGGAGAACGACCGGCATCCCCATGCTGGCGTCAAACCAAAGCCCAAGCCCCTTCCGCTTCAACGTCTGCGAGACGAGCAAGAGGCCCTGACCGAGAGCCGTTTGTCCGACATGACACCCGATGCACTGCTCGACAGCGACGAAGCCCTGTCGTTTGCCAGAAACGGGGTCTCCTCCGATACGCTTCGAAAGCTTCGCAGAGGCCACTGGTCGGTGGCGGCGGAACTCGACCTTCATGGATACAGAACCGACGAGGCCAGAGAGACCTTCTCGGCTTTCATTCGGCTCTGTCACGGCCGAGACCTGCGCTGTCTGCGCATCATTCACGGCAAGGGTCTTGGATCGGTGGGGCGCACACCGGTGCTTAAACAGAAGGTTCGAGCCTGGCTGATGCAGAAAGAGGAGGTGCTGGCCTTTTGTCAGGCCACGCCCCCGCAGGGTGGCGCAGGGGCGGTGCTGGTGCTACTGAAAAGCGCCGGGCGTTAGATCGCCTCGTTGCCGGTCTCGCCAGTGCGAATGCGAATGACCTGGTCAATGGGCTGAACAAAAATCTTGCCGTCGCCAATGCGTCCGGTGCGAGCAGCCTGAACGATCGCCTCTACCGCGCGATCCACCAAGTCATCGGCCACGACGGCCTCAATCTTGATCTTGGGCAGAAAATCCACCACGTACTCGGCACCCCGGTAGACCTCGGTGTGACCTTTCTGACGGCCGAAGCCTTTGACGTCGGTCACGGTCAGCCCCGAGACGCCTATCTCTGCCAGACCCTCACGAACCTGGTCCAACTTGAACGGCTTGACGATGGCAGTGATGAGTTTCATTGAAAAATCTCCTTCTCCAAAAATCGGTTGGTCAACGGAAAGCGCCAGTCACGACCAAAGGCCCTGGGGGTAATGCGCACGCCAGGGGCAGCCTGTCGGCGTTTGTATTCACTGGATCGAAGCAGGCGGTAGACCTTTGAGAGGGTCTCACGATCATGGCCCGCCGCCAAGATCTCGGCGGTCGCCTGACCCTGCTCAACAAACCGCACCAGAATGTCATCCAGCACCTCATAGGGCGGCAGGCTGTCCTGATCCACCTGATCCGGTCGCAGCTCTGCGGAGGGCGGGCGATCGATGATGCGCTGGGGGATCACCAACTGCCCATCCACACCAGTCTTCTGCTGATTGCGCATGTTCGACAGGCGATAGACCCAGCCCTTGGTCAGGTCCTTGATCACTGCATAGCCGCCAGCCATATCGCCATATAGCGTGCAGTAGCCAACCGCCATCTCCGACTTGTTACCCGTGGTCAACACCAGACGTCCGGTTTTGTTGGAGAGCGCCATCAACAGGACACCCCGAATGCGAGACTGCAGGTTCTCTTCGGTGGTGTCAGCGGGGCGGCCTTTGAACAAGGGGGCCAGACTCTGGCTCAAGGCGTCGTATGCGGGAGAAATCGAGACCTCGTGCAGCTCAACATCCAGGGCCTTGGCACAGGCTCTGGCATCGACCAGGCTCATCTCCGAGGTATAGGGTGAAGGCATCATGACGGCGGTGACGTTCTTGGCCCCCAGAGCATCGACCGCAATGGCCAAGGTCAAGGCCGAGTCGATGCCACCCGACAAGCCGACAATTCCGCCAGCGAATCCATTTTTCTGAACATAGTCTCGAGTCCCGAGCACCAGGGCCTGGTAGATCTGCGCCTCAGGCGACAAGCCGGCCACCACAGCAGCACCACCCACCGAGCCGGCTGGCTGCAGGCCGATCATCAGGTCATCCTCCACGAAGGCCTTGGCCCTGGCGACCACTTCACCAGAGGCATCGGTGACAAAGCTGTCGCCATCAAAGACCAGTTCATCCTGACCACCGACCAGATTGCAGAAAAAAGCGGGGATCTTGTGACGAGAGACGTGCTGACGAACCACGGCCAGTCGCTCAGCATGCTTGTTGAGGTGAAAGGGCGAGGCATTGAGGACCAACAGGCCCTCGGCCCCCTCGGCGCGGGCCATGGCAGCGGCTCGTCCAAACCAGACGTCCTCGCAGATCACCACGCCGAGCCTGTGGCCGCCAGCCTCAAAGACCAGGGGCGCGCCGTCCGGCACGAAATACCGCTGCTCATCAAAGACCGCGTAATTGGGCAGTTCTAACTTGCCATAGACACCAACCACCTTGCCATCGCGGGCCACGGTGGCCGCATTGACCACACGACCCTCAACCTGACGGGGATGACCAATGACCACCGCAAGACCTGGCCACTCGGTGGTCTGCGCAACCAGTTCATCCAGTAGCTCCTGGGAGCGGCGCAGAAAACTGGGTCTCAGCAGAAGGTCTTCGGGCGGATAGCCCACCAAGGAGAGCTCGGGCGTGAGCAATACCCCGGCACCGGCTGCGTGTGCTCGAGCGGCCGCCTGTCTTATGCTGTCGGCGTTACCCGAGACATCGCCCACTGTGGCGTTGAGCTGGGCCATAAAGATTTGGAGAGGCATTGCCGAATTATCGCATGCAGGTCCTGCCGGACTTTGCGTCCTTGTCAGAGTCGCAGGCACAGGCCTGGGATCGTCTCTGGGCCCTGAGTCCAGAGCCAACGCCCTTCACCCATCGACTCTTTCTGACTGCTCTCGAGACCTCGGGCAGTGCGGTGGCCAAGACCGGCTGGCAGGCCCATCCAGTCTTGTTGGTCGACCAAAACGACACAGCCCTGGCCGCGACCCCGCTCTATGCCAAGTCTCACAGCTATGGGGAGTATGTCTTTGACTGGGCCTGGGCCCAGGCCTATGAGCAGACCGGACGGGCTTATTTTCCGAAATGGCTCATTGCCAGCCCGTTTAGCCCAGTGCCGGGATCCCGACTGCTCGGCCAGGAGGCGCAGGCGCGGCAGGCCCTGGCGCAGCATCTGACCGAGTTGGCCCAGTCCAGTGGGCTGTCGTCCATGCATTGTCTATTTGGGACTGAGTCGGACCACCAAGCCCTGTCAGCGGCCGGCTGGCTGACCCGTCAGGGCGTTCAATTCCACTGGCATAACCGAGGCTATGCCAGCTTTGAGGACTTCTGCCAGACCCTTACCCAACCCCGACGCAAGAAAATACGAGCCGAGCGTCGAAAGGTGGAACAGGCTGGCATCAGGACCCAGATCCTCACGGCCGATCACATGACCGATGACCATTGGCGGTTTTTCTATGACTGCTACGAGGCCACCTATCTGGCCCACGGCAATCCCCCTTACCTCAAGCCGGCGTTCTTCCAAGCAGTGGCCAGGACCATGCCCTGGGCCTGGGTCATGGCCCTTGGGCTAGACCCGCAAGACCAGCCGGTGGGGGCTGCTCTGCTGGCCCATCAGCCAGCCAGACAGCAGCTCGAGGCAGTCCTGTCCAATCGGTCTGGCTGGGACTTCAGAGGCGGCACGCTCTACGGCCGTTACTGGGGCAGCCTGCGCAGCATCGATTGCCTGCACTTTGAACTGGCCTACTACACCCCAATGGCCTGGGCCATTGACCAGGGCATCGCCCGGTTCGAGGGCGGGGCCCAGGGTGAGCACAAGGTCTGGCGAGGCTTTGAGCCAGTCACCACACAGTCGTCTCACTGGCTGGCAGAGAAGCAGTTTGAATCGGCCGTCGCGCGATTCCTGGAGCGGGAAAAACAAGGGCTGTCTGGTTACCTGAGCGAACTCAGTGACCGACAGCCCTATCGCAGCTCAGCGAGCTAGACGAACTTAGGCACCCATCTCCTGGGCATAGCGAGCCAGGCCACGGTTGATTTCTTCATGGGCAGCGTCAGGGCCTTCCCAGCCCTTGACCTTGACCCACTTGCCCTTCTCTAGATCTTTGTAATGCTCAAAGAAGTGCTGAATGGAATGAAGACGCTCAGGCGCGATGTCCTCGGGCTTCTTCCAGTGTTTGTAGATGGGCAGAATCTTGTCGGTGGGGACCGCGAGCAGTTTGGCATCGCCACCGGCCTCGTCCTCCATCTGCAGAATGCCAATCGCCCGACAGGCCACCACCGCACCTGGTTGGACTGGGAATGGGGTGATCACCAGCACATCCACCGGGTCCCCGTCGTCGGCCACCGTGTTAGGGATGTAGCCGTAGTTACAGGGGTAGTGCATGGAGGTCATCATGAAACGGTCCACGAACAGTGCGCCCGATTCCTTGTCGACCTCGTACTTGATCGGGTCTGAATGAGCTGGAATCTCGATGATGACGTTGAATTCCTCTGGCAGCTTCTTGCCAGCCGGAACATTGTTTAAAGCCATGAAAAGCCTCCCGGGTTAATTGTTCGGCTATTTTAAGGGATTCCCCCAATCTCACAGGCCCAGCAAAAGTCTGAGCATGGGTGAGCAGTCCCATAACTACAAAACCACCCAGGAGAAAACATGCACGACGGCCTCACCTTAGCCCTGATCTGCGGGGCTCTGGCCATTGTCTATGGCCTTGTATCGAGTAAATGGATTCTGGCCCAACCCGCCGGCAACGCCCGCATGCAGGAGATCGCTGCGGCCATCCAGGACGGTGCCTCCGCCTACCTCAGCCGACAGTACAAGACCATTGCCCTGGTCGGTGCGGTGATCTTTGTCCTGATCGCGCTGGTGCCGGGTCTGGGCGTTTCCGCTGCCATCGGCTTTGCGGTGGGCGCCATTCTCTCTGGCGCGGCTGGCTTCATCGGCATGAATATCAACGTTCGGGCCAATGTGCGAACCGCTGAGGCGGCCAAGGGTGGAATCAACCCCGCACTGGCGATTGCCTTTCGGGGCGGCGCCATCACCGGCATGTTTGTGATCGGTCTGGGCCTGCTGGGCGTCACCATCTTCTACATGGTCATGCGAAGCCAGACGGCCAACGTCACCGATGCCCTGCATCCACTCATTGGCTTTGCCTTTGGCTCTTCTCTCATCTCCATCTTTGCCCGTCTCGGTGGTGGCATCTTCACCAAGGGGGCCGACGTCGGAGCCGACCTGGTCGGTAAGGTGGAGGCCGGCATTCCCGAGGACGATCCTCGCAACCCAGCGGTGATCGCCGACAACGTGGGCGACAACGTGGGCGACTGCGCAGGCATGGCCGCGGACCTCTTTGAGACCTATGCGGTCACCGTGATTGCCACCATGCTGCTGGGCGCCCTGACC
>JBMSJG010000018.1:0-13081 GCA_049418645.1 Burkholderiaceae bacterium
GGCATCACGGCAGCCTCGATCATGAGCAACTCACCGCCCACCTCGGTCCAGGCCAGACCAGTGACTTCACCCACCTGGTCTTCTTTTTCGGCCACACCAAAGGTGAACTTCTTGACCGCCAGGAATTCCTCGATGTTATCGGCTGTGACGGCCACAGCGCCTTCGGCCTTCTGCGTCAGGATCATGCGAACCACCTTGCGGCAGATCTTGGAGATCTCACGCTCCAGGCTGCGCACACCCGCCTCCCGTGTGTAGGAGCGAATGATTTCGCGAACGGCGTCCTCGGAGACCGAGATCTCCTCGGGCTTGAGGCCCGTGAGCTTGATCTGCTTGGGCAGCAGGTACCGTTGGGCGATGTTGACCTTCTCGTCCTCGGTGTAGCCGGACAGTCGAATCACCTCCATGCGGTCCAGCAGGGCTGGTGGGATGTTCAGCGAGTTGGCCGTCGCCACAAACATGACATCGGACAGGTCGTACTCCACCTCCACATAGTGGTCGGTGAAGGAATGGTTCTGCTCGGGGTCCAGGACCTCTAACAGGGCACTGGCGGGATCACCACGGAAGTCCATGCCCATCTTGTCGACCTCATCGAGCAGGAAGAGTGGGTTGCGAACCCCAA
Organism: Burkholderiaceae bacterium; assembly: GCA_049418645.1. GTDB lineage: Bacteria > Pseudomonadota > Gammaproteobacteria > Burkholderiales > Burkholderiaceae_A > Hahnella. The sequence continues at coordinate 620 of JBMSJG010000018.1, forward strand.
CCTTGGAGAGGCTGCTGAGAATCTTGCCGGGCATGGATCCAATGTAGGTGCGACGATGGCCTCGAATCTCGGACTCATCGCGAACACCACCCAGGGCCATGCGAACAAACTTGCGGTTGGTGGCCCGGGCAATGGACTGACCAAGCGAGGTCTTGCCCACACCCGGAGGACCCACCAGACAGAGAATGGGCGCCTTGACCTTGTCGACACGGCGTTGAACCGCCAAGGCCTCTAGGATGCGCTCCTTGACCTTCTCCAGACCAAAATGCTCCTTGTCGAGGATTTCCTCGGCATGGACCAGGTCGATGTTGACCTTGCTCTTTTTCTTCCAGGGCAGACCCACCAAAGCATCGATGTAGTTGCGCACCACCGTGGCCTCGGCTGACATGGGCGACATCATGCGCAGCTTCTTGAGCTCGGCCTGGGCCTTGTCACGAGCCTCTTTGGGCATGCGGGCTGCCTTGATCTTCTTGTCGAGCTCATCGAGTTCGTTGTCCTCGCCCTCGCCAAGCTCTTTCTGAATGGCCTTGACCTGCTCATTGAGGTAGTACTCGCGCTGGCTCTTTTCCATCTGACGCTTCACACGGCCACGGATGCGCTTTTCGACCTGCAGGATGTCGAGCTCGGTCTCGATCTGGGCCAGCAGCTTTTCAAGCCGCTCGGCCACCGGCATGACCTCGAGGATCTCCTGCTTCTGCTCCAGTTTCATGGGCAGGTGGGCGGCAATGGTGTCGGCCAGGCGACCGGGCTCTTCAATGCTGACCAAGCTGTTCAGGATCTCGGCGGGGATCTTCTTGTTGAGTTTGACGAACTGATCAAACTGGGCGAGCAGCGTGCGGCGCAGGGCCTCGGTCTCGGGGTTTTCTTTTTCATCCAGCACAATCGGCCGGCACTCGGCCACCAGGTGCTCGCCGTTGTCCTGCATGTCTAGCAGGGTGGCCCGCTGGCTGCCCTCAACGAGTACCTTGACGGTGCCATCGGGCAGCTTGAGCATCTGCAGGATGCTGGCCAGACAGCCAATCTTGTAGATGTCATCCATGCTGGGGTCGTCCTGGGTGGGCGACTTCTGGGCGGCCAGCAGAATATGACTGCCAGACTCCATGGCGCGCTCCATCGCCTTGATCGACTTCGGTCGGCCAACGAACAGGGGAATCACCATGTGTGGAAAGACCACCACATCTCGCAGTGGCAGCATGGGCAACACGGTCTGGTCAGCAGGGAGTAACTCGGTCTTGGACATGATGAATTCCTTTGTTGTCCTACGAAACTGGGGGTGAGCCAGCCCTATTTCAAGCCCTACGCGTGTTTACTGCCTGAAACCTTGGGGTTTTCGCCGTATATGAGCAGCGGCACGCCCTCGCCCACCACGGTGTTCTCATCGACCACCACCTTGGTGACATTCTTCTGGCTGGGCAGCTCGTACATGGTGTCCAGCAAGACCTGCTCCAGAATGGAACGCAGGCCACGGGCACCCGTCTTGCGGGCGATGGCCTTTTGGGCGATGGCCTTGAGGGCGGGGCTTCGAATCTCCAGGTCGACACCCTCCATCTGAAAGAGTGCGTGGTACTGCTTGACCAGGGCATTCTTGGGACCGGTCAGGATTTCAATGAGGGCGGGCTCGTCGAGCTCGTCCAGGGTGGTGACTACCGGCAGACGCCCGACCAGCTCGGGAATCAGGCCAAACTTGATGAGGTCCTCGGGCTCGACCTCTTTGAAGAGTTCGCTGAGCTTGCGCTCCTTGGCCGACTTGACCTGGGCCCCAAAACCAATCGAGGTCTTTTCGGTGCGATCGCGGATGACTTTCTCCAGGCCGTCAAAGGCCCCACCACAGATGAACAGAATGTTGGTGGTGTCGATCTGCACGAAGTCCTGGTTGGGATGCTTGCGACCACCCTGGGGCGGTACTGAGGCCACCGTGCCCTCGATCAGCTTGAGCAGGGCCTGCTGAACGCCCTCACCCGAGACGTCGCGGGTGATCGAGGGGTTGTCCGACTTGCGAGAGATCTTGTCGATCTCATCGATGTAGACGATGCCATGCTGGGCCCGCTCCACCTCGTAGTTGCAGTTCTGCAGCAGCTTCTGAATGATGTTCTCAACGTCCTCGCCCACATAGCCAGCCTCAGTCAGCGTGGTGGCATCGGCGATGACAAAGGGCACGTTCAACAGACGGGCCAGGGTCTGGGCCAAAAGGGTCTTACCCGAGCCCGTGGGCCCAATCAACAGAATGTTGCTCTTGGCCAACTCGATGTCGGCATTGCCATTCTTCTTTTGACGAAGCCGTTTGTAGTGGTTGTAGACCGCGACCGCCAGGCCACGCTTGGCCCGGTCTTGACCCACCACGTATTGATCAAGGATCGCAGCAATTTCTTGGGGGGTGGGCAGTGCGGACTCATCGCCCGTCTGGCTACCCGGTGTGGCAACCTGCTCGTCCCGAATGATGTCGTTGCACAGGTCGATGCACTCATCACAGATGAAGACAGAAGGACCCGCGATCAGCTTTTTGACCTCGTGCTGGCTCTTGCCGCAAAAGGAGCAATAAAGGAGTTTCTCGCCTGCGGCTTTCTTATCGGACATACATGCCTCCGGGCCAAGCCCCAAATCTTTGGCTGACGGCTTGTGTCAGCATCAGTCGCGGTTTACCAATACCCGATCAATTAAACCGTACTTTAGCGCATCATCGGACGACATGAAGTTGTCACGATCGGTGTCTCGAGCGATGGTTTCCAACGACTGACCCGTGCGCTCGGCCAGAATGCCGTTGAGCTTGTCACGCAACGACAGGATCTCGCGGGCATGAATCTCGATGTCAGAGGCCTGACCCTGCACACCACCCAGGGGCTGGTGGATCATGACGCGGCTGTTGGGCAGCGCATACCGCTTGCCCTTTTCACCGGCGGCCAGCAAGAAGGCACCCATGCTGGCGGCCATGCCCATGCACAGGGTGCTGACGGCTGGCTTGATGAACTGCATGGTGTCATAAATGGCCAGGCCCGCAGACACAGAACCACCGGGTGAATTGATGTAGAGCGAGACGTCCTTGTCTGGATTCTCGGACTCCAGGAACAAGAGCTGGGCAATGACCAGGTTGGCAGACTGATCATTCACCGGCCCCACCAGAAAGACCACGCGCTCGCGCAGCAGGCGCGAATAGATGTCATAGGCCCGCTCACCGCGGCCCGACTGCTCAATGACCATGGGCACCAGGCCCAGGCCGCGGATCTCTTCTGTGCTGTGCATATTAGGCATTGCCCTCTTTCATGAGTTCATCAACCGTCATGGATTTGACGGTGGTCTTGGCACCCTGCGAGGCCCAGCTCACCACGTTGTCCTCGATGACCACGGCCTCGGCCTCGGCACGGCGCTCCGGATTGGACAAGGTCCAGCGGATAAATTCCTCGGGCTTTTCGTAGCTCTCGGCCATCTCGGACAGCATGGCGCGTACCTGCTCCTCAGTGGCCTGAAGGTTTTCGGCCCGAACAATCGCACCGACCAGCAAACCCAGGCGGACACGCTTGGTGGCCTGCTCTGCAAACAACTCTGCGGGAATGGGCGCGTCTTTGACGTTCATGCCACGGGAGACCATGTCCTGACGCATGCCGTCGGCCATGCGCTGAGACTCGGACTGCACCAGGGCCTTGGGCACGTCAAAGGTGGAAACCCCCATCAGGGCATCCATGGCCGCCTGTTTGGTCTTGGTCTTGCAACGACCACTCACCTCACGCCTGAGGTTCTTTTCAACGTCCTCACGCAGTTTGGCCAGGCCACCCTCGGCAATGCCAAACGACTTGGCCAACTCATCGTCGAGCGCTGGCAGCTCAGGCGCCAGGACCTCGTGCAGGGTAACGGTGAACTCACCGGTCTTGCCGGCCAACTTCTCGGCGCGATAGTCAGACGGAAAGCTCAGCGGAAAGGTCTTCTCGTCGCCAGCCTTCATGCCAACCACGGCGCGATCGAACTCGGGCAGCATCTGACCCGCGCCCACGATGAATTTGAAGTCCTTGGCGGCGCCGCCCTCAAAGGGCTCACCGTCGAGCGAACCCTTGAAGTCAACCCGAACCTGGTCGTCGTCCTGGGCGGCCCGATCCGCGGTCTTGTAGGTCACCTTCTGCTTGCGCAGGGTCTCGATGGTCTTGTCCACGTCGGCCGCGGTCACCTCGCAGGCCACCGTCTCGTAGCTCAGGCTGGCGCGATCGGGCACCGAGACCTCTGGATAGATCTCGATGGTGGCCTCGAAGGTCATGGTAGTGGGAGCCGCGCCCGCATCGGCGGATGCACTGTCGGTGGGCTTGATATCGGGGGGGCCAGCTGGTCGCAGCTTCTGGGCGATGACCGTCTCGCTGTAGACACGGCTGACCACATCACCGATGGCCTCAGACTGAGCCTGGGGGCCATAGGTCTGCTGCACCACCTTCATGGGCACCTTGCCGGGGCGGAATCCCGGCATCTTCATCTTCTTGCCCATTTGGGTGAGCTTTTTCAGGGCCAGGGTCTCGACCTCTGCCATGGCAACGGTCAGGGTTAACTTGCGCTCGAGGCTCGAGGCCAGGGTTTGGGTGCTATCAGCAGTCATCTCAAAAACTCATTCAAAAGAAAAATGGTGCGAGAGGGGGGACTCGAACCCCCACACCCTTAACGGGCGTCAGGACCTAAACCTGGTGCGTCTACCAATTTCGCCACCCTCGCAGTCGAACCCGCATTGTATCGAAACCCACAACACTAGAATGACGGGCATGGTCCGCGAAACGGTGCATGGTGCAAACCACTACGAGAATTTTCCGGTTGGCTCAACCCTGCTGCCAGCGGGCATTCGGGCCGAGGTCCTGTCGGTCTACCGTCTGGCTCGACTGGCCGACGACATTGCAGACGAGGGCAGCCTGACCAGCACCGAGCGCCTGAGCAGGTTATCGGCCATCCGGACCTGCCTCACCAACGGCACCCCAACGGGCGAGCCAAGCACCGATCAGGCCTGCATGGCCTTGGCGCAGACCCTGGCCAGTCGAGGGCTTTCCCTGAACTGGATGTTCAAGCTGCTGACCGCCTTCGAGTACGACGCAGCCCATCAGCCCTTTGCAGACTGGCCCGCGGTCTACCGCTACTGCGAGCACTCTGCCAATCCGGTGGGCCGCATGATGCTCGGTCTCGCAGGCCTGGACTGCGAGGACAGCACAGCAACGGCCCCCGATGCGCGTCTGACCCTGGCCAGTGCCGATGCGATCTGCACGGGTCTGCAACTGGTTAACTTCGCCCAAGACTTTGGCCAGGACCTCTCGCGGTCCCGGCCCACCCTGCCCCAGTCGGAATGGCCCCACGAGGACCTCGAGCGCTGGCCCGAGCTTGCGCCCGAGACACGATCCCAGATGGTGATGGCCCTGCTCGAGCGCGGCGAGCGGTGCCTGCGGCATGGCGAGCCCCTGCTCAGTCAGCTCAAGTCCAGCCTCGCGCCCGAGTTTCGGTTTCGGCTGAGCATCGAAATCGAGGCCACGAGGCTGGGTGGCCTGGCCATGGCAGCCCGCATTCGACAAGACCCCTTGGCCTGCTGGCAAAAAGGCCCAAAGCTTGGAGGGCTGACCTTTGCCAAGGTCTTCTGGTCGGCGCTCTTCCGTTACAGTCGGGCCTCATGACGCCACAAGCCTATTGCGCCCAGAAGGCTGCCAGTGCCTCCTCGAGCTTTACGGCAGCCTTTCGACTGCTCGACCCCAGGCGGCGGGCGGCCATGGAGGCCCTCTACGCCTTCTGTCGGGAGGTCGACGATGTAGCAGACGACTGCTCCGACCAGGCCGTGGCCCAGACCACCCTCAACTGGTGGCGCAGCCAATTGATCGAACGCGCCGACCGGGTCAGCCGGGCCAGCCACCAAGATTCAGACAGCCATGCCCCGGGTAGCGTCTGCCACCCAGTCATCCAGGCCCTGGGGCCCGTCATCGACGACTTTGGCCTGCCCATCGACGACCTGGCCCTGATCATCACCGGGGTGGAGCGTGACCTCTATCCACTTCAGTTCGACGACTGGGCAGCCCTGGACGACTACTGCGACCAGGTCGCCGGAGCCGTGGGCCGTCTCTCCGCCCGAATCTTTGGCCAGGTCGACGAGGCGGTGCTTCGGTATGCCAGCGGCCTGGGTCTGGCCCTTCAGTACACCAATATTCTTCGAGACATCGGCGAGGACGCCCGACGACAACGGGTCTATCTACCGGAGACGCTCCTGAAGACCCATGGGCTTCATCGCAGGGATCTTCTCTCTCTGACCGAGACGCCGCAGCTCATCCAGGCGTTGGCTGAACTCGCCGAGCGGGCCCACCAGCGATACGACCAGGCCCTAGAGGACCTGCCGTCCTGGGCCGTGGCTCCGCAAAGACCAGGGCTGGTCATGGCCGCCATCTATCGAGACTTGCTGCGGGTCATCCAAGAATCGAACTACCAGGTGCTCCACCAGCGCATCGCCCTGACCCCGACTCGCAAACTCTGGCTGGGACTCAAGACCGTGGCGGGATGGCTCCCTCGTTAAGGCCGCGCATCGCCGTCATTGGCGGTGGTTGGGCTGGACTGGCGGCAGCCAGCCAGCTGACCGATCGGCTGGGCCAGTCAGGCGCAGAGATTCATCTGCTCGAGGCGGCTCCTGCGATTGGTGGACGAGCCAAAGGCCTGCACTGGCAGCATCCCCACGACCCCACTCTTGTCGCGCCGATCGACAATGGTCAGCACCTGATTCTGGGCGCACACCGCCGCAGCCTGGCCTGGCTCTCCCGTCTTGGGGTTCTGCAGCCCCAATGGCAGAGCAGCCCCTTGATCTGGCGGGATCGTCAGGCTGGCCGGCAGCTGCAGCTGGGCAACGGACCCCTCTGGCAGCTGGCCCTGGCGCAATTCTGGCTCAGGGCCAAGAGCCGGGCGCAGCGGCAACACTTGGCCATGGTCTGGCCCCTCGACTTGTTCAGGCTGCTCTCGGCCGTCCGCAGATCACGCGACAGACTGTCTCAGCCCTTGCATCCGTCGACCGACCAGAGCACCGAGAGCCTGGCCAAGTCCCTTGGCCTATCAGATGTGTTCTACAGGCGCTTCTATGGGCCCTTGGTCGAGGCCATGCTGAATACGCCAGTCGACCAGGCCAGTGCCTCGGTTTTTCTCAACACCCTCTCGGAAGTACTCGACCCCAAAGCACCCACGAGCCGGTGTTGGCACCCGATAACCCACCTGGGTCAGGATGCCCTGGATCCATGGCAAGCCTGGTTGACCGAGCGGGGCGTGCAACTCCACTGTGGACTTCGAGTGACCAGCATTGAGCCAAGTGCCCCGACTGCTCAAGGCGCTCCGCAATGGCGGCTTCAGGCCAAGGGAGCCCCAACGGACCCCGCGGTCATGGACCAGCCCTTCGATGCGGTACTGGTCTGCTGTGCTCCTTGGCACGCCAAAGACTTGGTGGACCAGTCGCCTGCTGCCTTTCGGTCAGATGCGCCAGCCATTCGCCAACTGCATCGGTGCCTTCAGCGTGAACCCTTGGCGATTGCAACCGCCTGGATCTGGCTGCCGGCCAGCGCGAGTGATCGCGCCTTGTCATGGTCTGGCCTGAGCACCCAGGCGGTCTATCCCCTCTCCCTGCCCTCCTCTCGGCAAGACGTCCGAGCCATCGGACTCTTCCGACCGGCGGGTCCCTGGGGACGCCTGGCCAGCCTGAGCTTCAGTGCACTCAATCGTCCAGACCGTGATCAGCTGGAACAAGAGGCCAACAACCTGTTTATCACCTGGCTGGGGCCTTGGGCGCAGGATCATCCAAGGCGGTTGGTCATCGAGAAGCAGGCCACCTGGTCGTGTGAGGTCGGGACACACGGCGCAGACCCGCACCAGCCAGCAGACCTGCGTGCGGGTCCCCCGACTACCGATGGGGGCGGAGGGCTGTGGCTGGCCAGCGATGCCCACCTGCCAGGCCTGCCGGCCACCATCGAATCCGCGGTAAGAGCAGGCGAACGAGCAGCCGATCAGGCGGCCGAGGCACTGCGGTTGATTCGCTAACGGCCTAGCGTTCGAACAGACAGTCCAGTGCCTGCGACAGGTTCTTGACTGGAATGACGTCCAGGCCCTCGATGGGCTTTTTGGGTGCGTTGGCAGCGGGCACCACCGCCTTTGAAAAACCCAGGCGCGCGGCCTCGCGAAGCCTCTCTTGTCCGCGAACCGATGGCCTGACCTCGCCGGCCAGCCCGACCTCGCCAAAGACCACCAGGCCAACCGGCAAGGGGCGGTTGCGCATAGACGAGACCACCGCCGCCAAGAGCGCCAAGTCAGAGGCCGTCTCGGTCACGCGCACACCACCCACCGCATTCAGATAGACGTCTTGGTCAAAACAGGCGAGTCCCGCATGTCGATGCATGACGGCTAGCAGCATGGCCAGCCGCTGCGGATCCAGGCCGACACAGAGCCGCCGCGGATTGGGCACACGGGCCGTGTCCACCAGGGCTTGGACCTCGACCAGCAAGGGCCGAGAGCCCTCTTGCGTCACCAAGACACAGGAGCCAGGGACCGGTGCGCCGCCGTCTTCGCTGCCCTGATAGCGGGAGGACAGAAACAGCGCAGAGGGATTGCTGACAGCCCTGAGTCCCTTGTCGGTCATGCCAAACACACCAAGTTCATTGACCGTGCCGAATCGGTTTTTGATCGCCCGAACCACTCGGAAGCTGGCCTGTGGATCGCCTTCAAAGTACAAGACGGCATCGACCATGTGCTCCAGCACGCGTGGGCCGGCGAGCGCGCCTTCTTTGGTGACATGACCAACCAGAAAAAGACCCACGCCATTGGACTTGGCCCAACGCGTGAGTGCAGCAGCGGTTTCTCGCACCTGACTCACCGAACCCGGCGCGCTGCCGATCTCCTCCGAAAACAGGGTCTGAATGGAGTCGATCACCACCAGCCGAGGACGCGCCACCGACAAGGTGGCCAGAATGCTCTCGAGCTGCGTCTCGGCCAGAATCTGAATGCGATCAAGTGCGACGGCATCCAGCCCCAGGCGCTGGGCTCGAAGGGCGACCTGACTCACCGACTCCTCACCAGTCACGTAGATCACGCTGCTGTCGGGTGATAGCCGGACTTGCTGAGCCAAGGCTTGTAAGAGCAAGGTGGATTTACCAATGCCTGGATCGCCCCCCAACAGGACCACACCGCCTGGCACCAGGCCACCGCCCAACACACGGTCGAATTCATCCAGCCCCATGGACCAGCGAGGCTGCTCCTCAACGGTCACGCTGGCCAGACTCTGAACTGCGGCAGCCTGACCAGAAAACCCGCCAGAGGACTTGCGACCGGTCGAGACTGCAACCGCCTTGCCCTGCGAGAGCGAATTCCAACTGCCACAGCCATCGCACTGGCCTTGCCACTTGGCATGGGCCTGGCCACAGGCTGAGCAGACAAAGACGGCTTTTTCTTTGGCCATCAGTCCTGATCCACCAGATGCGGCTCCAGACGTCGGGCCACACGGGAGGTCACCCCGGTGAGCAGTTCATAAGCATTGGTGCCACAGCACTGCGCGACCTCGTCGATGGACAGACCGCGACCCCAGAGCGTGACGGGACTGCCGACCTTGGCCTGCGGACAGGCCGATAGGTCAACGGTGATCATGTCCATGGAGACCTGCCCCACCAGCGGGCACCGAACGCCGTCAACGAGAACAGGTGTCCCATCGGGGGCCTGGCGCATGTAGCCATCGGCATAGCCCATGGCCACCACACCAATGCGCATCTCGGCCTTCGCCTGGTAGCGACCGCCGTAGCCAATGCGCTCACCGGCCGGCACGGCCTGCACAGCAATCAGGCGGCTCGAAAGCGTGGCGGCGGGTTCTAAAGACCAAGACGAGGACGCCGACATCTGTGGCGCAGGCGAGCCACCGTAGAGCATGATGCCGGGACGGACCCAGTCGGCCTGCACCGACGGATGGAGCAAGACGGCTGCCGAGTTCGCCAGGCTCAGGCATTCACCCGGCTGGGGCGTGATCAATTGCATCGAGGCCTGCCAGTGAGTCATCTGTGCCTGGATCCCATCGGGCTGATCCGCGCAGGCAAAGTGGGTCATCCAGCCCCGCCGATGGGCCGGCACCAGGGCCCGTAGGGCCTCAACCGGTTCCGTCAAAGCCTGCCGCTGACTGGGTGTCGTGGCAGAGAACCCCAGCCGATGCATGCCGGTGTTGAACTTCATCCACAGACGGCAGGTCTGGCGGGCCAGCAGACTCTGGTGATTCTTGAGCCATGCCAGTTGATCGACCTGGTGAACCACCAGGTCGCAATCAAGCTCAAGGGCCTCACGGGTATCGCCTGCAGTAAAGGCGCCCTCGAGCAGCAATACCGGACCCGTCCAGCCCGCATCGCGCAGATGTCTGGCCTCGGTGAGTTCCAAGACCGCCATGCCCTGCGCCTTGGCGAATCCGCGAAGACAGGAGTCCAGGCCCAGACCGTAGCCTCGGGCCTTGCAGACGGCCCAGATCCGAGAGGTCCCGACCCGGTCACGAACCTGCTGCAGGTTGTGGGCCATGGCAGCCTCGTGGATGGTCAGCAGGGCGGGTCTGGTCATACACCTGATTGTAGGCTGTTCGTGTTCTAATCCAGCAGTCTCGAAACAAAGGCTCGTCATGAAGCGCGGTTTCTACACGATTATGTCGGCGCAGTTCCTCTCGTCACTGGCTGACAACGCCTTGTTGATTGCCGCCATCGCCTTGCTGATTGACCTGTCTGCCCCCGAGTGGATGCGTCCGCTTCTCAAGCTGTTTTTCACCATCTCTTATGTCCTCTTGGCCCCATTTGTTGGCGCCTTCGCCGATGCCATGCCCAAGGGCAAGGTGATGCTGATCACCAACACCATCAAGATCGTTGGCTGCGGCCTGCTCTTTTTCCACGTTCATCCCCTGCTGGCCTACGCCGTGGTGGGCCTGGGCGCTGCGGCCTACTCCCCAGCCAAGTACGGCATCCTGACCGAGCTGCTGCCGCCCGACAAACTGGTGGCGGCCAACGGCTGGATCGAGGGCACCACGGTGGGCTCCATCATTCTGGGCACCATGCTCGGTGGCGCGCTGATCTCGCCCTCGGTCTCAGGAATTCTGCTTCATGTCGACTTCCCAGGTCTGGATACCGGCATTGACACGGCTCCTGAATCCGCCATTGCCGTGATCGCCTTCATTTACCTGCTGGCGGCAGCCTTCAACGCGGGCATCCCGGATACGGGGGCTCGCTATGCCAAGCAGTCCATTCATCCCATCGAACTCATCAAGGCCTTTTGGCACTGCAACCGCACCCTCTGGGGCGACAAGCTGGGACAGATCTCGCTGGCCGTGACCACCCTCTTCTGGGGGGCCGGTGCCACCCTGCAGTTCATTGTCCTGAAGTGGGCCGAGGTGCAATTGGGCATGTCATTGGACAAGGCCGCCATTCTGCAAGGCATCGTGGCCGTCGGCATTGCCGGGGGCGCCGTGGCAGCCGCCCGGTTTGTCAGCCTGAAGGGGTCCTGTCGGGTCTTGCTGCTCGGCGTGCTCATGGGACTGACCGTGCCCCTGATGACCCTGGTCAGCAGTCTATCTGCCGCGATTCCCCTGCTGGTCTTGGTCGGCATCTTGGCCGGTTTCTTTGTCGTGCCCATGAATGCCTTGCTTCAGCACCGGGGTCATGTACTGCTATCGGCCGGCCACTCGATTGCCGTTCAGAACTTCAATGAGAACCTCAATGTCTTGGTCATGCTGGGACTCTATGCCCTGCTGATCCACCTGGACATGCATGTCAATGCAGTGATCGTTCTGTTTGGTGGATTTGTGGCCCTCACCATGGCCCTGGTCATGGTTCGGTACCGCTACAACAAGCGGCACCACGACCTGCAGAGTCTGATCGGACAGGAAAAGTCCGGCCACGAATCTGCGCATCCGACGGCCGGGCACTAGACCCCTTCTCTCTGGCGCTTAACGGTCCTGCCTGAGTTGAGCGCGCAGCGTCAGCAGGCTCTCACAGAGCCGCCGTTTTCCCGCCGCCGTTAAGACCTCGGCCGACTCAAATCGCAGCTCAGCCCCAGGCTCAATCTTCAAGGCCTGGTCCGACGACGACCGAAGAGAGACCTGCCCCTCGGTCTGGGCCGACAACAACCAGGTGACGGCAGATGCAAAGACCGAACTGGCACCAGCCAGACCAGATTGGGCCTGAACCAGGCCCTGTCGGTCAGGCTCAATCGCGATGTCGTTGGGCAGGTGAATGACCAGACTGGCGGCCCCAGCAGACGGCTCGCCACGAAACCGCCAACGCTCCTGAAGACCAAAGAGGGCCAATGCCTCAGGCTGCATGACTGGCTCCCACCACTGGGCTCAATGACTTGTTCATCAGCAGCGCATCCTCGCGTCCATTCGGTCCACTGGGATAGTAACCCTTGCGAAGACCCGTCTGAACAAACCCATTTCGTTGATAGAGCCGAATGGCTTTGGGATTGCTGGGACGCACCTCGAGCAAGACCTCC
>JBMSJG010000019.1:0-12997 GCA_049418645.1 Burkholderiaceae bacterium
GACCAAAGAACCAGAAAATGTGCTGGTACATGACGGGGTCGCCACCGGCCGCTGCATTAAAGAAGTTGGTGCCGAAGTGACGGTCGGTCAGGGTCATGGTGATGGCACCAGCCAAAACCGGCATCACAGCGATCAGCAGGTAGGCGGTGATCAGCCAGGTCCAGACAAACATGGGCATCTTCATCAGGGTCATGCCGGGAGCGCGCATGTTCAAGATGGTGGTGATGATGTTGATCGAGCCCATGATGGAGGAGGCGCCCAGGATGTGCATGGCAAAAATACCCATGTCCATGCCGATGCCCATCTGAGTGGTCAGCGGTGCATAGAGCGTCCAGCCGGCCGCAATGGCGCCGCCGGGGACAAAGAAGGACGACACCAGCAGCATGGCCGCGGGCACCATCAGCCAGAAGCTGAAGTTGTTCATGCGGGCAAAGGCCATGTCCGACGCACCGATCTGCAGCGGAATCATCCAGTTCGCGAAGCCCACGAAGGCGGGCATGATGGCGCCGAACACCATGATGAGACCGTGCATGGTGGTGAGCTGGTTGAAGAGCTCGGGCTGAATCAGTTGGAGGCCAGGGCGGAAGAGTTCTGCACGGATGCCAAGGGCCAGGACGCCACCAATCATCAGCATGGTGAAGCTGAACCAGAGGTAGAGCGTGCCGATGTCTTTGTGGTTGGTTGCGTACAGCCAACGACGCCAGCCGTGTGGATGGTCGTGGGCGTGGTCGTCAGCGTGGCCGTGGCCGGTGGGTTCCAGTACTGCGCTCATGTCGCTCTCCTAAACTATGAGACTTGGGTTTAACGCGTTACAACAAATCGGTTATTGGGCCTGGGCCAGCTGGGCTGGCGCAGCATTGGCGGCAAGCTTTTTCTTTTGCTCAGCCACCCACTTGGTGTAGTCCTCGACAGAAACCACCTTGACCACAATGGGCATGAAGGCGTGGTCCTTGCCACAGAGCTCAGCACAATGGCCATTGAAGGTCCCAATGCGATCGGCCTTGAACCAGGTGTCGCGGACAAAACCAGGGATCGCGTCTTGCTTGACACCGAAGGCGGGCACCATCCAGGCGTGAATCACGTCATTGGCGGTGGTCACCACCCGAATCTTTTTGCCGACCGGCACCACGAGAGGGTTGTCGACCTCAGACAGATAGTTGAGGGTCTTGGGCTGTTGGTTGATGCGCTGCTCGTAAGGGGTCGACAGCGTCGACAAGAAAGAGATGCCCTGGCCCTCGCCCTTCAGATAGTCATAGCCCCATTTCCATTGGTAGCCAGTGGCCTTGATGGTGATGTCGGCGTTGGTGGTGTCTTTCTGGGCCATCACGATGGGGGTGGCGTAGACGCCGATGACCACCACGATCAGGAAGGGCACGACCGTCCAGGCGATCTCCATGGTGGTGCTCTCATGGAAAGTGGCCGGCTGATGACCCTTTGACTTGCGGTGGGCATAGATGGAATAGAACATGACACCAAAAACCACCACAAAAATGGCCACACAGACAATCATCAACCAGGTGTGCAGGCTGTAGAGGCTCTCGGCCATGCCCGATGCGGGGGTCCGCAGGTTGTACTTGGTCGTGATGTCGTTGGCCATGGCCAGCAAGGGCATGGTCAGCCCAGCGACGGATAGTGACAGCGACTGCAGAACTTTGTTGATGCGCATCGTGGTTATTCCCCGTATGGTCATTACACTTTTTAAATTCGACGCTGATGAGTTCCGCGGCTTGATCAAGCCAGCGAAACCGGGGCCAACGCACCCCTAAATTCTTTTAAAAACCTCTGCCTGGCCTCGTGGTCTACAAACCGGCCTACGGCCAGTTGTTGCGAGCCTGCTCGCAACAACACCAATCCCTCGTCATCGTCCAACTCAGCCCGAACGCGATGCCGCGGTAAAGCAGTCCTGAGCCTCTTGGGCCCATGAGTTCGCTCAACCAGCACCTCGTCCCTGGCCAGACTCACCCGCTCAAAGTCGTTGGCATGTCGTGCGTAGACCAAAAAGGCCACCGCCAAAGCCAGACATTCCACCACTGCAAACGGTACGACAACCCAAGCTCCCCGGTAGGCCCAATACCCCGCAACCGCCAGAGACAGACCCGCCAGAGAGCCAAAAATCGCCAACAACTGGTAGGGCGACAGGCTGCAATTTTTCTTGAGCAGCCAATCTGTGGGCGCTGTTTGCGCCTTTTGGGGGATGTTCGACTCCTGCATGACAGCCCGCCTTTAGACCCAGCCTCTTGTTGACGAAAGTCAAAGGATTATATGTCGATTGACAGATAAATGTCAGGTGCGCTGGGCAAACCGAATGGGCGTTGGCTCATGGGGGTCTAGCTTGGGTTTTCGGCTGGGCATCCGCCATGCGTGGCCAATGACCACCTCCAGGGTCAGCCTCAGGAGACCGTCGGGGGTCCTAAGCCTGTTGAGGGCCCCAGACCAGGCTTGCACCGGCTGACCCAAGAAAAGGCCCAGGGCCTGCAGGTCATCAAGGGCCGTCTGCTCAGACTGGTAGGTCAGGGTCAGGCTCTCGGACTCCATCACCGGCTCGGCCAGACCCGCAGCGGACAGGGCGTCCCCTAGGTCATGCAAATCCAGCCTCGCCGCCCGCCAGACCGCCAGCTCACGGCCCTCAGGAGACTGAGGGTCCAGGCCATTGACCAAGTCCGTCAGGCTGGTCGGGCCCAAGTCTGCGGCCATGAGCAGGCCGCCGTCCATCAGGGCCTGGGCGCAGGACTTGAGTCGGGCCAGCAGATCCTCAGGCTTCAGTGGTTTTTCCGTTAACCGAACCCACGAGACCAGTCCGAGCGAACCAGGGGCGCACGGGCTCAGCTGCGCCAGCAGCCCATCTGCGTAACCCTGAAGCGCCTGGCCATTGGGCCAGCGCATCACGGCGCGACGGTCCGACAGGGCCTGAGACATCCAGGCCCAGGCTGGGTGATCGCTCGTCTTGGAGACTGTGAGTGCGTGAGATGCGGGAAGGGAGGGCATGGTCTCGGTCAACCGGCTGTGGGTCGGTTTAAGTTGGTCCAAAGTATAAGTGGGCTATGAGAGGCTGGCTGCTGAGACTTTGGGGGACGGAACAACCCGCGGAGAGCGCCCGCGGTCGGTGGTCAGCCCGTCGTCTGCCAGCCCCATCTCAGGATGCCATATGGCTTTATTCCGGTGGGTCCTACACCGACGAGCTGGCACGTCAGATTCGGTTGGCCAAGTACGCCAGACACTGGCCCAGCGTTTTGGCGCTCCGGGGCCGATTGGTCGGCAGCCGACAGTCAGGCCTGTGGGAGATGAGGCCGTTATTGGTTCCCATGCCATCCGACCCGCAACGACTCTGCGAAAGGGGGTTTCACCTGCCAGTGGAAATGGCCAAATACTTGGCGGGGATCACAGCGTGCCCGCTGGATCGAACGGCTCTCATCAAAAGCCTCCACACACCGGAGCAGGCCAGCCTGGGCCGGCAAGAGCGGCTCCGGAACCTGTCGAATCGATTCGAGGCCGCCGGTCGCTTGCATGGCCGGCAGGTGGTCTTGGTCGACGACGTCATGACCACGGGCGCCAGTCTGGCGACAGCCCACCAAGCCTTGCTCGCCGTGGGTGCGCAGGTGGTGGCCGGCGTGGTGTTGGCGGATGCGCGACCAGACTCCTCTATGATCAAGGGCGTCGCGGGGCAAGAGAGATCTGGCGGGGTCCAAAAGCCAAACCAGAGAAGGCCAAAGCCTCGCCCCAAGCCCACCGCCCACCAGACCACTGATCATGATCCCGAGTCAGCCCATCCCAGATAACACCAGCCGGCCGACATCCGACCAATCAGGGGAAATCGACTGGCTCCACGTGGTTCTGGTTGAGCCAGAAATTCCACCCAACACCGGCAACGTGATTCGTCTGGCAGCCAACACCGGGGCGAGTCTTCACCTGGTGGGTCCCATGGGATTCCCATTGGATGATGCCAAGATGCGCCGGGCCGGATTGGATTATCACGAGATCAGTCGAGTGACGGCCTACAGCAGTTGGTCGCACTTTCTGCAGACAGCACAGCCAGACCCGAGCCGATGCTTTGGTTTGTCCACCAAAGGCCAGAGGGGCTTTTTCGAGGTCAGGTTCTGCGCGGGTGACTGGCTTTTCTTCGGGTCGGAGACCCGGGGCCTGTCCGAGCAACAGCGGGCGTGGTTTGGAAACGATCAACTGCTGAGAATGCCCATGCGGCCGGGCAACCGGTCTTTGAATCTATCCAATACAGTGGCCGTTGCAGTCTACGAAGCCTGGCGGCAGCAGGGGTTCGGAGGCTAGGGCCGAACCTCGTCGGTCGGGTCCCTGGTCAACAATTCCGCCATGGCCTGACGGGCTGTGGTCTGCCCCGCCAAAAGGCGACATACGGCCTGGGTAATCGGTAGTTCCACCTTAAGCCGTTCACCGAGGGCTGCGATCGCCGGCGCAGTGGCCACGCCCTCGGCCACATGGCCCAAATCAGAGAGCACCTGGTCCAGCGTTTTGCCCGCGGCCAGACCCATGCCAACCCGACGATTGCGCGAGAGATCTCCTGTGGCGGTCAGCACCAAATCCCCCAGCGTTGCCAGACCCAGAAAGGTCTCTGGGTTGGCTCCCATGGCATGCCCCAGACGAGCGGCCTCGGCCAATCCCCGGGTAATCAAAGCGGCCCGGGCATTGGCCCCCAGGGCCATGGTGTCGGCCACGCCTGCTGCAATCGCCAGAACATTCTTAATGGCCCCACCGATCTGAACCCCAATCAGGTCATCGCTGGCGTAGACCCGCATGCCTTGCCCGTGCAGATCCTGCGCCGCCTGTCTGGCCCAGCCGAGGTCTTGGCTCGCGAGGGTCAAGGCCACTGGCAGGCCCTTGGCCACCTCCTGCGCGAAGCTGGGTCCGGACAGCGCCCCGCCGGGCCAGCCCGGACAGCCACGGGAGACCAAGTCAGAGGGCCAGGACAACGTCTTGTCCCCTTGGGCCTGTAAGACGAGTCCTTTGCAAAGCCAGACCAGACCCTCACCCGGCTGGGCTGCGCCAAGCACCCGGTAGACCGCAGCACACAGTTCGGCCAGGCCTGAGATGGGACTGGCCAAGACCAGCAGACCGCGGCCATGCTTGGCCACCTGCTGACGCCAGTCTTGCAATGCAATCGTCAGGTCAGGACAGATGGACAGCGCATCAGGAAAAGCATGGCCGGGGAGATAGCGTTTGTTCTCTCGGTCGGCGGCCAATTGCTCAGCCTGTGTCGACGACCGAGCCCAGAGACTCACCCGGCCAGCGGGCGATCGCCGGGCAAGGTGAATGGCCAAGGCCGTACCCCAGGCACCAGCGCCCAAGACCAAGGCCGGCAACCGACTGGCAGGGCCTGCGCTTTGAGGATGGTCCTGGGTCAAAAAACGGGACCTTATTGCGGCAGGATGATGCCGCTACCAGACGTGCCTGGCTGGTCCACCTGCTGAGCGGCCATGCGCGCCATCTTCTGCTGGAAGAAAGCCTCCCAGTTGATCTCCGCCAGGTGAACTGGTGGGAAGCTCGAACGCTGAACCACGTCGGCCATGTTGGCCCGCAGGTAGGGGTAGACGATGTTGGGGCAGGAGATGCCCTTGAGCATCATGCGCTGCTCATCGGAGACACCCTTGATTTCAAAGATGGCCGACTGGGTTGCCTCGATGAGGAAGCCAACCTTGTCGCCCATGTGACAGGTCACCGTGCATCGAATGCTGACTTCGCAAAGGTCTTGACCAAGCTCGATGTCCGCGGTGTCAAGTTCGAATTGCAGCTTGGGCTCGGACCCGTCGATGAAGATGGCGGGTGCCTCCGGGATTTCCAGGGAGCAGTCTTTGAGATAGACCCGCTGCAGGTTGAAGACAGCCTGTTGCGAGGACTGGTCCTGATCGACTGCTGAAGTTGAATCCGTCATGGATGGCTTTCTAAGAATTACGACTGTTGCAAAAGAGAGACCAGGCCGCCTTCGCGATCTAGTGCAGCCAGGTCATCAAAACCACCCACATGGGTCTGGCCAATGAAAATCTGTGGCACGGTACGGCGACCCGTCTTGGCCATCATCTCATCGCGCTGGGCAGGGTCCAGGTCAATCCGAATTTTGTCGATCTCGGTGACGCCGCGCTGCTTGAGGAGCATCTCAGCCCTCTGGCAGTAGGGGCAGACGGCAGTGCTGTACATGGTGACTTTCTGCATGGGGCTGGCTCCTATTGATTAAGCTTTTTTGATGGGCAGTCCAGCCTGCTGCCAGGCGTCAAAGCCGCCATCCAGGCTGTAGACCTCCTGGAGACCAGCCTTGCGAAGGCGCTTACCCGACTGAAGGCTGCGCCAACCGGCTGCGCACATCAGAATGACAGGCCGGGGCTCTTTGCCGGTCATGGCCTCTTTGGCCAGGGCGTCCGCCTGGGCGGCAAAACCAGAGTTGGGCATGTGCCGGGCCTGCGGCACGATGCCCTTGGCCAGTTCATTGGTCTCGCGCAGGTCGACCAAGATGGCCTGTCGGCCGTTCAAGAGTTGGGTGGCCGCCAGTGTGTTGATGGATTTCACCGCGCCGCCTCGGGCCAACGCCGGCGCCAGCAACATGCCCCCACTGATGACAGCGGCCAGGACCAAGAAAATATTGTCGAGAAGAAACTGCAAGCCAGGCTCCTTAAGGGCGACGGGTCAAAGCGGGGATTATAGAATGGAGGGGTTTACAGGCCCCACAAGCCATCCGGACTCGCACGGGGCCCTCATTTTTCACGCAAAGGTTTGTTATGTCCAAGGCAGTCTCCGTCTCGTCCACCCCATCTGTTGTTCTGCTGCGCCATGGCCAGAGCCAGTGGAACCTTGAAAATCGATTCACCGGCTGGATAGACATAGACCTGACCGAGGCCGGACGGCAAGAGGCCGAGCGGGCCGGCGCGCTGTTGAAGTCCAAGGGCTATGAGTTTGACGTCGCCTTTACCTCGGTCCTCAAGCGGGCCATTCGAACCTGCTGGATCACCCTAGACGGCCTGGACCAGCTCTGGATTCCGGTTCATCGCGACTGGCGCCTCAATGAGCGCCACTACGGTGCGTTGGCCGGTCTCAACAAGTCTGAGACCGCTGCCAAATACGGAGAGGAACAAGTCCTGATCTGGCGACGCTCGTATGACGTACGGCCGAATCCGATTACGCGAGATGACCCGAGCTGGGCCGGCCATGACCCTCGCTACAGCCAGGTCAACCCCGACCAGTTGCCGCTGACGGAGTGCCTGGCCGATACAGTCGAGCGGGTGAAGCCCTTCTGGGAGGAGCAGATTGTCCCCCTGCTCAAACAAGGACGGCGTATTCTGATTGCTGCGCATGGCAATTCACTGCGCGCCCTGATCAAGGTCCTGGAAAACATGTCCGAAACCGATGTCATCAACCTGAACATTCCAACCGCCCAGCCCATGCTGCTGACCTTCAACCAGGACCTGAGTCTGCGATCACGCGACTACTTGGCGGACCCCGCCGAAATCGCTGCGGCGACTGCCGCAGTAGCCAACCAGGGCAAGGCGGCTTAAATGACCGACAAGATCAGCCCAAAGACCTCACGCTGGAAAATTGCTGGCTGGGTCAGCACAGGCCTGATCAGTGGCCTGCTGATCAGCACAGGCCTGTCCGCGCTCGCCCAACGCGAGACACGGCTGGCCCTTCCCATCGAGGAGCTGCGCCAGTTTGCTGAGGTCTACGGCGCGATCAAGGGCAACTACGTCGAGCCCGTCGAAGACAAGAAGCTCATCACCGAGGCCATCAGCGGCATGCTCACGGGTCTGGACCCACACTCGGCCTATTTGGACGCGGAGGCCTTCAAGGAACTCCAAGTCGGCACGCAAGGTGAGTTCGGTGGCCTGGGTATCGAGGTAGGCATGGAAGATGGCTTCGTCAAAGTCGTCTCACCCATCGAGGACACACCGGCCGCACGCGCCGGCGTGATGGCTGGTGACCTGATCATCAAGATCGATGACAAGGCCACCAAAGGCATGACCTTGCAAGACGCCGTCAAACTGATGCGCGGCAAGCCCAAGACCAAGATTGAACTGACGATCTCCCGCAAGGGGACCACTCAGCCCGTTGTGCTCACGATTGTGCGAGATGTCATTCGGGTTCAGAGCGTGAAAGCCAGTTGGCTGGAGCCCGGCTATGCCTTCATTCGCATCACTCAGTTCCAGGAACACACGGTCGCATCGCTCACGACCAGCCTGAACAAGCTGCTGGATCAGGCCGACAAAGACAAGTCCAAACCCGTCAAGGGCATCGTGCTGGATCTGCGCAATGACCCGGGTGGTCTGCTGCATGCGGCCGTTGGGGTCACGGCCGCCTTCGTCAAAGAGGGGCTGCCAGTGGTCAGCACCGACGGGCGGCAAGACGATGCCAAGCGGGTCTACAAGGCGCTCCCCGAAGACTACATCCGTGGCGGCAGCGATCCCCTGGCCGGCCTCAATCCCAAGGCCCGTCAACTGCCTCTGGTGGTCTTGGTCAATGCCGGCTCAGCCTCAGCCTCAGAGATCGTTGCAGGTGCATTGCAGGATCATGGACGCGCCAAAGTCTTGGGCACTCAGACATTCGGAAAGGGTTCTGTTCAGACCATCCTGCCACTGACCAGCAGCACCGCCATCAAGCTCACGACCGCCCGTTACTTCACACCGAAAGGCCGCTCGATTCAGGCCACGGGTATTCGCCCAGACTACTGGGTCGAGGAGACCCCAGACGGTGATGTCTCCGATCGGTTCCGTCTTCGTGAGGCAGACCTCAACCGTCACCTAGAGAACAAGGCTGAGCAAGGCAGCGGACAACAAGATCAGCGAGCAGCCGGGCAGCCGCCAACGGCTGATCGCAAGCCCATTGTCTTTGGCTCCAAAGAGGACTACCAGCTCAGTCAAGCGCTTGCCCTGCTGCAGGGTAAACCGGTCAAGACCAGCCCCGCGCCCGAGCCAACGGCCGCCAAAAAATAACTGGGTCCGAAGGCCTTGTTGAACGCCAGCGAGGAACTGCTCTTTAGCCGCAACCTGCTGCTAGAGGACTTCGATGAGTCAGCACTCCAGCGGCTGCGTCAGTCCCGAGTCTTGGTCATTGGGGCGGGCGGCCTGGGCTGCCCAGTTGCTCAGTATCTGGCTTGCGGTGGTGTCGGCCACCTGCACTGGGTAGACGGGGACACGGTCGATCTGAGCAACCTGCCACGTCAGACGCTCTTTGGCCCGGCAGACCAAGACCAGGCCAAAGTCGAGGTCGGCGCCAGACGCCTCCAAATGCTCGCTCCGCACTGCGAGCTTCAGACCACGGTCGCCTATGCCGATGAGACCAACCTGCCTGGCTGGATCGAGCAGGCCGACCTGGTGGTCGACTGCACCGACCGATTCGCAACCCGTCAGTTGATTAACCGTTGCTGTGTCCGCTTGGGCAAACGACTGGTGATCGCCTCGGTCATTCAATGGGCCGGGCAGTTGCTGATGGTCGATCCATTGGATCATCAGGCCCCCTGCTATGCCTGCCTGTTCGACCCCCAGGCCCCTCAGACGGACGCAGCCTGCGGGGCCTACGGCGTGTTCTCCACCGCAGCTGGCCTGCTCGGCCTGATGCAAGCCCATGAGGCCTTGAAATGGTTGGCGGGGTTCCCGGTCAAGACCGGGCGATTGCACCTGGTGGACACCAAGAGCCTGCAGTTCGACAGCATTGCTGTCCCCAAAAAACCAGGCTGTCCCGTCTGCGGTGGGGCCAGCGAGTCTTAAGCCCCCAGACCCAACCGGTCATGAGGGTCATGCATGGGGATCAAGCCGGCAGCATGGCGGCCACAATCTCGGCCGCCGACTGCGTGGGTTTTTCAGTGAAGTTGCTCTTGGCAAATTGAAGCCAACGGCCAAGTACAAACCCCATGGCCAAACTGGCCAGCAGAGCCGGCTCCAGAGTCGTCTGGCCACTGGCCTGGGCTAATTTGAGGGACTGCCGAATCGAGGCCTGCGCCCGATCGATTAACTGGTTGACACGCTGCTGAAGCCGGACGTGCTCAAAGACAATCGCATCGCCCACCAACACCCGCGTCATGCCGGGGTTCTTCTCTGCAAAGTTCAACAGCATGAAGACCATGGCTCTGGCCTTGGCGCCGGGGCGATCGGACCCAGCATCGATCTGGTTGATCAATCCGAAAATGGTCTGCTCGATGAATTCCAGCAGCCCCTCGAACATCTGGGCCTTGCTCGCGAAATGTCGGTACAAGGCCGCCTCGGAGACTTGCAGTTTGGCTGCCAACGCAGCCGTGGTGATGCGCTCGGCTGAGCCCTCTTCTAGCATGCCAGCCATGGTCTGCAGAATCTGAAGCCGGCGCTCGCCCGGTTTGGGACGCTTGCGAGTCGGTTCGCCCTTTGGCTGCTCAGCCTGGTTCGCTTCGGTCATGACTTCTCCGAAAAATTAGGCCCAACGGGCCAACGATGCCAGTGAGTTTACTTGATGCCAAACATAACTGGGGCGCCGAATCACCGCCGGGCGACCCTGTAGGCGGGTCCTGGCGACAAAGCTCGGTGAGGCCCAGACCCTTGCTGTGCGTACACCCATCCGGTGGGCAGCCCTCAGGTTCTCGCTGCTGTCATCGACCAAGGTGATTCGGGAGGCTGGCAGCCCCGCCTGTCGGATCAGATGGGTCCACAGCCAACGCGCAGGTTTGGGCTGTAGACGCCCCAAGGCTCTCATGTCCTCGATACAGATCAGCCGATCAAAACTCCTTTGGATTCCCAGGCGCTCCAGCAGGCCCATCGTGTAGTGCCTGGGGGCGTTGGTGAGCAGCCACCGTCGCCCCTTCAGACGCCGAAGCTTATGGGCCAAGCCGGGTCGATGCGAGACCATGGCGGGTAGCTCGTGGGCGGCCGGGTGCGTCTTGGCTAGAAAGTCCTGGGGGTCTACCCCATGGTGACGAACCAGGCCCAACAGGGTGGCGCCATATCGTCGCCAGTATTGTTCGCGAACCGCGCTGGCTGCCGCCAAATCGACGCCAAGCTGCTCAGCCACATAGTGGGTCATTCGCTGATTGATCTCGGCCATGATCCGATGGCTGGCGTCGTGCAGGGTGTTGTCCAGATCGATCAGCCAGAGACGCGACGATGCGTCCTTCGCGCGAGGTTCAGCAGACAGACGTCGCAAACGGCGCAGGCGCCCTAGTGGGAGCGAATCATGGTGCCCACGCCTTCACTGGTCAGAATCTCCAGCAACAGGCTGTTGGGCACTCGGCCATCGATGATGTGAACAGACTGAACGCCGCTCTTGGCGGCATCCAACGCAGAGCTAATTTTGGGGAGCATGCCGCCCGACAGGGTGCCGTCTGCAAACAGGCCATCAATCTCTCGGGCGGTGAGGCCAGTCAGCAGATTGCCAGCCTTGTCCAGTACACCCGGCGTATTGGTCATCAGCACCAATTTCTCGGCCTTCAGGATCTCGGCAATCTTGCCAGCCACGAGGTCCGCATTGATGTTGTAAGTCTCGCCCTCTGCGCCCGACCCAATCGGAGCAATCACAGGCGTGAAGCCCTCTTTGAGCAAAGACCGAATAATGTCTGGGTCGACAGAGGCAATCTCACCGACCTGGCCAATGTCCAGAGTCTGATCGGGTTGTTCGGTCGAAGGCAGCATGAGCTTTCTGGCACGAATCAGCCCGCCATCTTGACCGGTGAGACCCACAGCCTTGCCGCCAGCATGATTGACCAGCTCGACAATCTCTTTGTTGACCTTGCCAGCGAGCACCATCTCGACGATGTCCATGGTCTCGGCATCCGTCACGCGCATGCCTTGAACAAATTCGCCTTTTTTGCCAACCCGAGACAGCAACTCCTCGATCTGCGGGCCGCCGCCGTGGACCACGACGACGTTGATGCCCACCAGGCGTAGCAACACCACGTCGTGTGCGAAGCCGCGCTTGAGAGCCTCGTCGGTCATGGCATTGCCGCCATATTTGACGACCACCGTCTTGCCGTGGAAGCGACGAATATAGGGCAGGGCCTCGGCCAGAATGGCGGCCTTTTGGCGGGCCTTGGAGAGATCGGTCATGGTCGCAGCAGGGTGTTAGTCACCATACTGGCGCTGGCGAAGCTCCCTGCGCTGCTGGGCTTCGATGGAGAGCGTGGCGGTGGGTCGCGCCAGCAGCCTGGCCAGACCGATGGGCTCGCCCGTCTCCTCGCAGTAGCCGTACTCACCCGCCTCAATGTTGGCCAAGGCCTGCTGAACTTTTTTAATGAGCTTGCGCTCACGGTCACGGGTGCGCAGCTCGAGGGCGTGTTCTTCTTCGATGGTGGCACGATCGGCGGGGTCTGGCACCAGAGTGGTCTCACGAAGGTGTTCAGTGGTCTCACCGGCATTGGCCCTGAGCTCAGCCTCCAAGCCCTGCAGCTTGCGGCGGAAGAAATCCAGTTGGGCTGGGCTCATGTACTCGTCTTCTGGCTGAGCCAGAAGCTCAGCTTCGGTCTTGATTGGTTTGAATGCGACTTCTTTCATGGAACAACCCTTCTAAACAACTGGTGATGCTAACGAGTCATCCGTGCCGGGTCAGACCAGACACTGGTTGAGGCCTTTGATGATTGTATCGCGGGGAAGTTTACGGCCGATGAAGACCATCTTGGTCTCACGCTTCTCCGAGGGCGCCCAGGGTCTGCCCTTGTCACCACCCATGAGCATGTGGACCCCTTGAAAGACCATCTGGTGTTCACTGCCCTTTACCCACAGGACGCCCTTGTAGCGTAACAACTGAGGGCCATAGGCCTGGGAGACTGCCCCCATAAAACCCTCAAACCGATCTGAGTCGAAGGGGCGATCGGCCTTGAAAATAAAGGCTGCCACATCATCGGCATGGTGATGGTCATGCCGATCGGCATCCAGAAAATCCGGGTCGACCTCGAGGACAGCATTGAGGTTAAACCCCCTGATGTCTAAAACGGTCTTCAGGTCTGCTTCCCCGAAATGAACAAAGTCGATGGGGGCCCGAGGGTTCATGCGACGAATCCGGGCCACCAAATCATCTCGCTGCTCGACGG
>JBMSJG010000020.1:0-12927 GCA_049418645.1 Burkholderiaceae bacterium
TGGTGGTGACGAAGTAGTTGGTGTTTTCAATGCCGGAGGCGATGCCCTGGTGGTCTACCAGGCTGCCTAGGTTGTACTGAGAGAGAAGAGCCTGCAGGGCAGGCTCAGAGACGGGGGTGAAAACGGCCATGGGCCGTAGTGTATCGTCCCCCGCCTCGGGGCTTTGCGCCTGAGCGGTCTTATTTGTTTAGGCGTTTGATCAGGCTGGAGGTGTCCCAGCGGCCGCCACCCATGGACTGAACGTCTGCGTAGAACTGGTCCACCAGCGCTGTCACAGGCAGTTTGGCGCCATTGGTCTTGGATTCCTCCAGACACAGGCCCAGGTCCTTGCGCATCCAGTCCACGGCAAAGCCAAAGTCGAACTTGTCGTCGACCATGGTGGTGCCACGGTTGTCCATCTGCCAGGATTGGGCGGCGCCCTTGCCAATCACTTCGAGCACCAGCTTCATGTCGATGCCAGCCTTTTGGCCAAAGGCGATGCCTTCGGACAGGCCCTGCACCAAGCCTGCGATGCAGATCTGGTTAACCATCTTGGCCAGCTGACCGGCGCCGCTCTCACCGATCCGGGTGAAGGCGCGAGAAAAGGCCATGGCTACTGGTTTGGCCTGGTCGAATCGAGCCTGGTCGCCACCGACCATGACGGTGAGCAGGCCGTTGACGGCACCAGCCTGGCCACCCGAGACAGGGGCGTCCAGAAAGGTCAGGCCGTGTTTCTGGGCTTGCGCGGCGAGTTCGCGCGCGATCTTGGCCGAGGCCGTGGTGTGGTCGACAAACAAGGCCCCTTTTTTCATGCCGGCGAAGGCGCCGTTGTCCCCCAGCACGACGCTGGCGAGGTCTTGGTCGTTGCCCACGCAACAGAAGACGATGTCGGCATCCTGGGCCGCTGCTTTGGGCGTGTCGGCAGACTTGCCACCGAATTCAGCCACCCAGGCCTGGGCCTTGGCTGCTGAGCGGTTGTAGACGGTCACCTGATGACCGGCTTTGGCCAGGTGGCCGGCCATGGGAAAGCCCATGACGCCCAGGCCGAGGAAGGCAACACGGGTCGAGGGGCTGGATTCGTAGGTTTTGGCGTTGATACTGGCCACGGTGGATGCTCCGTTTGTCGTTGAGAAGGGTTCCCATTATTAGGCCCAATCCCCAGTCGGCAAATTCAGGAAATCCCGCCCGTTCCATTAAACTGGTGGTCTTATGAAACCGTCCAGCCCATCCTCCTCGGCCACCGGCGCAGTTATGTCGGTCGGCGAGATTCGCCAGAAGTTCCTCGACTTTTTTGCCAGCCAAGGCCACACGGTGGTGCCCTCCAGCCCCCTGGTGCCCGCCAATGACCCAACCCTGCTGTTTACCAACAGTGGCATGGTCCAGTTCAAGGATGTCTTCCTGGGCCGAGAGCAGCGACCCTACACACGGGCCACCTCCTCTCAGCGCAGCGTGCGGGCCGGCGGCAAGCACAACGACTTGGAGAACGTGGGCTACACGGCCCGGCATCACACCTTCTTCGAAATGCTGGGCAATTTTTCGTTTGGTGATTACTTCAAGAAGGACGCCATACGCTATGCCTGGACGCTTCTGACCGAGGTCTACCAACTGCCCAAAGAAAAGCTCTGGGTCACGGTCTACGCCGAGGATGACGAGGCCCATGACATCTGGGCCAAAGAGATTGGTGTGCCGACCGAGCGGATCATTCGGATTGGCGACAACAAGGGCGCCCGATACGCCAGTGACAACTTCTGGCAGATGGCCGACACCGGCCCCTGCGGCCCCTGCAGCGAGATCTTTTACGACCACGGCCCGGAGATCTGGGGCGGGCCACCTGGATCGCCCGAGGAAGATGGCGATCGATACATCGAGATCTGGAACCTGGTCTTCATGCAGTTCAACCGCGACGAGGCTGGCGTGCTCACCCCCCTGCCCAAGCCTTGCGTGGACACTGGCATGGGTCTGGAGCGAATTGCCGCTGTCCTTCAGCATGTCCATAGCAACTACGAGATCGACCTCTTCGACCGATTGATTCGAGCGGCCGCTCGCGAGACGGGCTGCCAGGATCTGGCCAATCCCTCTCTGCGGGTCATTGCCGACCATATTCGGGCCTGCAGTTTCTTGATCGTGGATGGCGTCATTCCAGGCAATGAAGGCCGTGGCTATGTCCTGCGCCGAATCATTCGCCGCGCCCTGCGACATGGTCACAAGCTCGGTCAGCCCCAGCCTTTCTTTTACAAGCTGGTCAAAGACCTCTGTGACCAGATGGGCGCTGCCTACCCCGAGCTGGCCAAGTCGGCCCAGCGTGTGGCCGACACCCTCAAGCAGGAGGAAGAGCGGTTTGGCGAGACCCTGGAAAAGGGCATGGCCATTCTGTCCGAGGCCCTGGCTGGCCTCACCAAAGGCGGTCAGCTCGATGGCCAGACGGCCTTCATGCTCTATGACACCTTTGGCTTTCCCTTGGACCTCACGGCGGATGTCTGCCGCGAGCGGGAGGTGACGGTTGATGAGGCTGGCTTTGAACAGGCCATGAACAAGCAGCGTGAGCAGGCTCGCGCCTCGAGCAAGTTCAAGTCCGGTGCCGGTCTTCAGTACGACGGACAGGCCACCGAGTTCACCGGTTATGTCTCTTTGGCAGAGTCTGCTCGCGTGACGGGCCTGTATGTGGATGGCTCCGCCGTCTCTCAGGCCAAGTCCGGTGATGCGGTGGTGGTGGTGCTGGACAAGACCCCGTTTTATGCCGAATCCGGTGGCCAGGTTGGCGATGCCGGTCAGCTCACGGGCAATGGCCTGTCGATTCAGATTGATGACACCCAGAAAATTTCCGCCGAGGTCTTTGGTCACCATGGCCTGGTGACCAGCGGCAGCATTCAAGTGGGCGATACGGTCAGCGCACAGGTGGACCTGGTTCGTCGAGCCCGCACCATGCGTCATCACTCAGCGACCCACATCATGCACAAGGCCCTGCGAGAGGTGCTGGGCGCACACGTGCAGCAGAAGGGCTCGTTGGTGGATGCTGACAAGACTCGATTTGACTTCGCGCACAACCAGCCGGTCTCAGCCGATGAAATGCGCCGAATTGAGGCAATGGTGAATGCCGAGGTGTTGGCCAACACCGACACCAAGGCCCAGCTCATGGGTTTTGACGATGCGGTCAAGGGCGGTGCCATGGCCCTGTTTGGCGAAAAATATGGCGATGAGGTTCGGGTGCTGGATATTGGCAGCTCGCGCGAGCTGTGTGGTGGCACCCATGTGGCCCGCACCGGTGACATTGGCCTGTTCAAAATCGTCTCGGAATCCGGCGTTGCGGCTGGTATTCGCCGCATCGAGGCGGTCTGCGGTGATCGCGTGCTGGCCTTGACCCAAGACCTGGAGTCGACGGTGGCCCAGGCCTCGGCCTTGCTCAAGGCGCCCGCCCATGAGCTGACCGGCAAGTTGGGTCAGATGCTCGAGAGTGTGCGCAGTCTGGAAAAAGAACTCGCCAGGCTCAAGAGCAAACTCGCAGCCTCCGCTGGTGATGATCTGGCCGAGCAGGCTCAACAGATTTCTGGTGTTGCGCTGCTGGCCACCACGGTCGATGCCGATGCGGCCGCCATGCGGGAAATGCTCGACAAGCTCAAGGACAAGCTCAAGTCTGCTGCCATCGTTCTGGCCTCGGTCGATGGCGACAAGGTTAGCCTGATCGCAGGAGTCACCGCCGATCTCACCTCCAAGGTCAAGGCCGGCGAGCTGGTCACCCATGTGGCTGGTCAGATTGGCGGAAAAGGCGGTGGGCGTCCTGATATGGCGCAGGGGGGCGGGACCAATCCGGCTGCCCTACCAGCAGCCTTGCAGAGCCTCTCCGCCCTGGTGGCCCAGAAGCTGGGCTGAAACAGCATGAGCGCTGAACTCTCGATCGATGTCGCGGTGGATGTGCAGGGCCTGAGCTGCCCTCTGCCCATCCTCCGGGCCAAGAAGGCGCTGTCTGATATGCAGTCAGGGCAGTTGCTTCAAGTGTTGGCCACAGACAGTGGCGCCTGGGATGATTTTGAGTACTTCTGCAAGAACGCCGGTCATGCCCTGGTCAGTCGAGAAGAGACTGACGGCGTCTATCGATTTTTGATTCGCTGCCGATAGGGCGGGGTGGCCTTTTAGTCTTTCAGCCTTTTGGGCCCTTCACCCCAGCCTTAAACCACACATACCAAAGGGTTTTTGGTCGCTTTGTCGATGCCCTGTCGACTTTTGTTCACGACAAAAAATTTCCTTCATAGGCACAGCCTCTACACGGCCTGAACAAGACTCCGAGAAGTGCTGCGACGCAACTTGAATGCGGCTTCCTCCCCGCCTAAGGTGGGGGCTCGTTGAGGAGGAGAGGCTGTCTAGGCGTAAGCCCCTGACAGCCCTTGGGGGCGATCTCGGTGCAAACCGGATCGCCACTTTTTTTGGTGGAGGCCGCCGCCTAGCCGGCCTTCAGCTGGTCGAGCTGCTGACTGACCTTCTGCAGCAGCGACTCAAAATCGGCCAGCCGTTGCTTCTCTTGATCGACCACAGCAGCCGGTGCCCTGGCCACGAAGCTCTCGTTCCCGAGCTTGGCCTTGGCCTTGGTGATCTCGCCTTGCAGACGTTCGATCTCTTTGCCCAGTCGAGTAGACTCTGCAGCCACATCGATGGTGACTACTAGCATGAGCTTGAGCGGACCCACGATTTGAACGGGTGCCTGCAACGGCTTGTCACCCTCTTGCAGCCGATCGACAAAGACCACCTCGCTGAGCTTGCCCAGAGACTTGAGGGCCTCGGCCATCAGCTCGCGCTCGTCGCTGCCCTGGCGCAGGTCGACACCGGTGTTGCCCAATGCAGCAGTGACGTCCTCTAGGCTGATGCGCAGAGGAACCCGTTCTGCAGGCGAGAGATTCATCTCACTGCGCAGGGACCGAACCGCCAGGACCATGGCCTTGAGTTCTGCCATCAGGGCGTCCGCCTGGGCATCGATTTTCTTGGGTTCGCTGATGGGATAGGCCGACGTCACGATGCTGTCGAATTCTCCAGCGGCGAGTTTGGCGCTGCGACCCGCGAGCGGTGCCACCGCCTGCCAGAGGGCCTCGGTGATAAAGGGCATGATGGGGTGCATCAGACGCAGGGTGGCCTCAAGCACACGCAACAGGGTTCGGCGGGCCGCCTTGGCACTGTTCTCTCGGTCGCCATTGAGGGAGGGCTTGGCCAGCTCAACGTACCAGTCACAGAACTCATTCCAGATGAATTCATAGAGTTCCTTGGCGGCCAGGTCGAACCGGTAGGCCGTCAGATGCTCGTCTACACGGGCTTCTACCCGCTGCAGCTCAGACGTGATCCAGCGGTCTACAAAGCTGAAGTAAAGCGGTCCGTCCGGGCCACAGTCTCCGCCGCAGACGCCAAGGCCATTGTCCTTGCCTTCGGTGTTCATCAGAACAAATCGGGTGGCGTTCCAGAGCTTGTTGCAGAAGTTTCGATAGCCCTCGCAGCGAGACAGGTCGAAGTTGATGTTGCGGCCTGGTGTGGCCAGGCTGGCAAAGGTAAAGCGCAGGGCATCGGTGCCGAAGGCGGTAATGCCTTTTGGAAATTCTGCACGGGTCTTCTTCTCAATCTGGGCCGCCTGCTTGGGGTTCATCAGGCCCGAAGTGCGCTTGGCCACCAGGCTGTCCAGGTCGATGCCGTCGATCAGGTCGATGGGGTCCAGGGTGTTGCCCTTGGATTTGCTCATCTTCTGGCCCTCTCCATCGCGAACCAGGGCGTGGACGTAGACATCGCGGAAGGGCACCTGGCCGGTGAAGTGGCAGGTCATCATGACCATGCGGGCAACCCAGAAGAAGATGATGTCAAAGCCGGTGACGAGCACGCTCGATGGCAGGTACTGGGCCAAGTCTGGCTTGAGTCTGGGGCCGCCAAACTTTAGGCCACGATCGGCACCGAGGCTTGGGTCCCATTCCTGGCCTTCCTCTACCAGGGTGGAGAAAGGCACCAAGGCCGATGAGAACCAGGTGTCCAGAACGTCGGCGTCTCGAACCAAGGGTCCGGTATAGCCAGTCGCCGCGGCTTGTGCTTTCGCCTCTGCCTCGTCGTGGGCGACAAAGACCGTGCCGTCCTCGATGGGTCGTCCGTCTGCGTCAGCCTTGTACCAGGCCGGGATCTGGTGGCCCCACCAGAGCTGCCGGGAGATACACCAGTCTTGAATGTTCTCCAGCCACTGGCGATAGGTGGTGGTCCAGTTCTCGGGGTGGAAGGTCACCTGGCCGTTTTCGACGACCTCGAGTGCGCGCCCGGCGATCGATTGTCCTGGGGTGTGCGTGCCCTCGGGCGCAGGCTTGCTCATGGCCACAAACCATTGGTCGGTGAGCATGGGCTCAATGACCGCATTGGTGCGATCGCCTCTGGGCACCATGAGTTTGTGTTTCTTGGTGGAGACCAGCAGGCCTTGGGCCTCCAGATCAGCCAAGACTGCTTTGCGGGCCTCGTAGCGCTCTAGCCCTCGATAGGCCTCGGGGGCCTGGTCGTTGATGTGGGCGTTGAGCGTGAAGATGTTGATGGGTGCCAGCTGATGTCGCTGGCCAACGGCATAGTCGTTGAAGTCGTGGGCGGGCGTGATCTTGACGCAGCCGGTCCCGAATTCAGGGTCCACATAGTCGTCGGCAATCACCGGAATCTGACGGCCCACCAAGGGCAGCGTCAGCATCTTGCCCACCAGGTGGGCATAGCGTTCGTCCTTGGGGCTGACCGCAACGGCGACGTCACCCAGCATCGTCTCAGGCCGGGTGGTGGCCACGACCAGGCTGCCAGAGCCATCGGCGAGGTTGTATTGGATCTCCCAGATGTGGCCGTCTTCCTCCTCGCTGACCACTTCGAGGTCTGAGACCGCGGTGAGCAGCTTGGGATCCCAGTTCACCAGGCGCTTGCCGCGATAGATCAGGCCTTGCTGGTAGAGGCTGATGAAGACTTCTTTCACCACGGCCGAGCAGGCCGGGTTCATGGTGAAGTATTCCAAAGACCAGTCACAGCTGGCGGCCAGGCGACGCATCTGGCCGGTGATGGTGGAGCCAGACTGCTCCTTCCACTCCCAGACTTTTTCTAAGAAGGCCTCACGGCCCAGGTCATGTCGAGAGACACCTTTTGCATCCAGTTGGCGTTCGACCACGATCTGGGTGGCAATGCCCGCATGGTCGGTTCCTGGCAGCCAGAGGGTGTTGTGTCCACGCATGCGATGCCAGCGCGACAGGGTGTCCATGAGGGTCTGGTTGAAGGCGTGCCCCATGTGCAGGGTGCCGGTGACGTTGGGCGGGGGCAGCTGAATGCAGAAGGACTCTGCACCTGATTTGGTCCCAGCCGCATACAGGCCACGAGCCTCCCACTCTGGCCCCCAGGTCTGCTCGATGTGGGCCGGTTCAAATGATTTATCTAAGTTCGACATGGTGGGCTTTGATGTGGTGTGAGGGACGGCTCTCGGGCTGATCAGCCCTTGGCAGCCAGGTCGTGACGGGTGATGGCGTAGCCCCGATCCCGATAGAGGGTGAAGCGGGCGCGGGCCAGTTCCTTGTCCGCTTCATCTGGGCCAACGATCTCGAAGACCCGCTGAAACTGGGTAAAGAAGTCGGGCACTGCGTCGTCTAGGTTGACCAGGATGTTGGGAAGCCTTGGCATGGGCGGCGAGTAGGCCTGGTGGCTCAGAATGATGGGCGCCTCGTCCACCAGCGGATGGTCTGCATGGACGTGGGGCAGGAAGTCCTCGTCCGAGAAGCTGTAGAGCAGCTCGTCGAATTGTTCAAGGCGGGCCCGATCACTACAGAACACGATGAGTGGCTTCTCGTCGGTCGCGGCCTGGGCCCGCAGAGCCTTGCGCACCAGCCGACAGGCGTGGGTCAGCCTGTCGGGGGTGTTGAAGTGAAAATCGACACTGGTCACGCCAGGCCGTTCTTCGCAAACTCCACCAGCAGGCCAACGGGTCGACCGGTTGCACCCTTGTTGGCCCCGCTTTTCCAGGCCGTGCCCGCGATGTCCAGGTGAGCCCAACGATAGGCCTTTGCGAATCGCCACAGGAAGCAGGCTGCGGTGACACTGCCCGCCGCGCGACCCCCAACGTTGGCCATGTCGGCAAAAGGACTCTTGAGCTGCTCTTGGTAGTCCTCTTCCAGGGGCAGGCGCCAGGCCGGATCCAGCATGGTCTTGCCCGCGTTGATCAGAGACTGGGCCAGGGCATCGTCTTCGCTGAACAAGCCGGTGTTGACGCCGCCCAGGGCAATCACGCAGGCACCCGTCAGGGTGGCGATGTCAACCACCGCAGCGGGTTTGAAGTTTTTCTCAACGTAGGTCAGGGCATCACAGAGGATGAGCCGGCCTTCTGCGTCCGTGTTGAGGATCTCAACGGTCTGACCGGACATGGTGGTGACAATGTCACCGGGTCGGGTTGCCGTGCCACTGGGCATGTTCTCGCAGGTGGGGATCACACCGACCACATTGCGCTTGAGCCCCATCTCGGCCACTGCCTTCATGACGCCCAAGACCGTGGATGCGCCTGACATGTCGTACTTCATCTCGTCCATGTCAGCAGGCGGTTTGAGGGAGATGCCGCCGGTGTCAAAGGTGATGCCCTTGCCGACGAAGACCAGCGGGGCGTCTTTGGCATTGCCGCCGTTGTGCTGGAGCACGATGAACTGGGGTGGCTGAGCCGAACCAGCCGAGACAGCCAGCAGGGCGTTCATGCCGAGCTTCTCCATGGCGGGCCGCTCCAGGACCTCGACCTTCAGGCGATGCTGTCTGGCCAGGGCCTTGGCGGTGGTGGCGAGGTGCGTGGGCGTACAGATATTGGGGGGCAGGTTGCCCAGGTCCTTGGTCAGGGTGATGCCATTGGCCAGGGCCTGCGCCTCGGTGATGACCTTGGGGGCATCGGTAGGACGCATGTCGCCGGGCAGCAGCATCTCCACTTCCTGTAGGGAAGGCAGCTCTGGCTTGGCCTTGGACTTG
Organism: Burkholderiaceae bacterium; assembly: GCA_049418645.1. GTDB lineage: Bacteria > Pseudomonadota > Gammaproteobacteria > Burkholderiales > Burkholderiaceae_A > Hahnella. Next base: position 8,944 of record JBMSJG010000020.1, read on the forward strand.
GCGGGTGCTTTGTCATCGCCGCCGTCTTTTTTGGTCTTGAACCGATCAAACCGATAGGTCGCCTCACGCACAGCCAGAATATGAGCCTGCATGCGCCACTGACCATCTCGTGTCCCGACCGACTGCTCGGTCAGGAAGGAGGCCACTCGCTTGACGCCTTTGAGGCTCTGCATGGCCTTGGTAGCGGCCCGGACCGCCTCGACATACTGCTTCTCGAGGAAGGCCTCTTTTTTACCCAGGCCAACGAGCAGCAGCCGCGTGGCTGGCAGACCCTTGAGGTCTCGCAGCAGCAGGGAGCTACCCGCCTTGGCATCGAAGTCCCCAGCCTTGAGGACCTTGGCGATCGCTCCGCCGGTGACCTTGTCAGCCACCCGGGCCGCCATGCTGAGCTCAACCCCAGCGGCCGTGGCGTAGAGGCCCAGCCAGACACAGTCCACGTTGGCCCGGTCTACGGGTTTGTTGCTGGCGATGAACTGGATTGACTCCCGGACTTCACCTGGGTCTTTGATTTCTTTGAGATCTTTGGAGGATGAGGATGCGGTCATGACACAATGCCTTTGTTCAGAAGACGCCTATTATAAAAGTAGTGATATTTCAAAAAGCCCTAGTCCAAGAACTTCGCGCCATGGCGGGGGTGGTCTTTGCAACTTTATTGACCATTGTGGTGACCACCACCCTGATCCGAACCCTGGGGCGGGCAGCCTCTGGCAAGGCCGACGGCGAGCTGGTTTTGCCCCTGATTGGGCTGTCGTCCATGACCAGCCTGGCCCTCATCCTCAGTCTCACGGCCTTTATCGCCGTTTTAATGGTCTTGTCCCGGCTCTGGCGGGACTCCGAAATGGTGGTCTGGCTGGCCTCTGGCCGAAGCCTCGTCGACCTGGTCAAGCCTGTCTTGCAGTTCCTCTGGCCCCTGGTAGTGGGGGTGGCCGTCTGCAGCCTGGTGGTCTCGCCCTGGGCCCGGCAGCAGTCGGAGGCCCTTCGGCAACAGTTTGAGACCCGAGAGGATGCCAAGCGCATCTCGCCGGGTCAGTTTCGGGAGTCCAGCTCCGGCCAGCGGGTCTTTTTTGTTGAAAACCCAGACGAGGAATCCAGTCAGCTGGGCATGGTCTTTGTCGTGACCCGGTCGCCAGATGGCCGTGAATCCGTCCTGATGGCGGCTGAGGGCCAGTTTGAGCAGGGCGCTGATGGAGAGCCCTGGGTCAACATTCGGCGGGGGACCCGGACAGACTTCTCCCCATTGCCCGCGTCGTCGGGTGAACAGGTGTTGCCGACCGTACGCACCATGACCTTTGAGGGGTATCGGCTTCGGGTCGACGCAGCCCCCGGTGGTGCTGCCATTGACCCATCTGTCCGAGCCCAGCCGATTGGCAGCCTCATGATGGCCCCAGGCAACCAGCAGCGCGGCGAGTTGGCTTTTCGAGTGGGTCTGCCCATGCTGTGCCTTTTGTTGGGCCTGCTGGCGATCCCCATGTCTTTTGTCAGCCCGCGGATGGGACGCTCCTTTCACCTGATCTTTGCCTTTCTGGTCACCATGACGGCCAATAATCTGCTCACTGTGAGCCAGGCTTGGATTGCCCAAGGCCGCGTGAGTTTTGCCATGGGCTGGTGGCCGGTGCCCCTGGTGCTGGCTGTGCTGATGGTGATCCTGTTCTGGTGGCGTATGGGATTGCGGCGGGGGCCGATGGAATGGATGTGGTTGGGCCTGCGTCGACTAAAGGGACGTGCTTAGAGATGGCCCAGTCCAGGACTTTTGAGCGCTATGTGGCCCGTGGCATTTACGGTCGCATTGGCTTTGTCTTGCTGGGGTTTGTTGGCTTGTTCGCCTTGTTCGACCTGGTTACTGAATTAGAGGACATCGGTCGCGGCAGTTACCGCATCCAAGAGGCCATGCAGTACATCGCTTTGCGGATTCCCGCGATGAGCTACGAGTTGATGCCGGTGGCCACGCTCATTGGTGCGCTCTGGGCCCTCTCCAGCCTGGCGGCTTCGTCTGAGTACACCGTCGCCCGGGCATCGGGTTTTCGGCCGGCCGATGCCTTAAAGGCGATGGCTCGCCTGGGTTTGCCGTTGGTCTTGCTCACGGCGCTCTTGTCTGAACTCATCGTGCCCTGGTCAGAGGCGGCCGGCAGCAAGCTGCGGGCCAGCGCCCTGGGGAGTGTCTCGGCCGATGCCTTGCGTTCGGGCTATTGGCTCAGGGATTCGGTCAAGGGCTTGGGTGTGAATGCGGCCGAGCGTATGTTGAACCTGCGGGGCGCGACACCCGATCAGCGCTTGGTGGATGTGGTGATTTACGAATTTGATGCCAGCAAGCGTTTGCTGCGGGTGGTGAGGGCCAAGCAGGCGGTCTTCGACCAGTTGGTGTCGACCCCTGGGGGGCAACAGGCCAGCCGATGGTCGTTGCAGCAGACCACCAGCCTAATGCTTGGGCCGGACGGGGGATTGGCCAGGTCCACTGCCGACCGATTGGAAATGATCTCTAGCCTCTCGCCGAATACGTTGGGGGCTTTGCTGGTGAAGCCAGACCAGATGTCCGCCAGGGACCTCTGGGCTTACAGCCGTTATCTGAAGGCAGGCCGGCAGTCAGCCACTCGGTATGAACTGGCTTTTTGGAAGAAGGTGATCTACCCCGTGGCTTGCTGGGTCATGCTCTTGATGGCCCTGCCAGCGGCTTACCTGCAGGCCCGCGGCGGTACGGTGGGCCTCAAGGTCTTCTTGGGCATTGTCTTTGGCGTGGCCTTTCACTTGCTCAACAGCCTCTTCTCTCACCTTGGTGTGATGAATACCTGGCCTGCTCCGCTGGTGGCAGCGATTCCCAGCCTGGTCGCCCTGACCTTTGCATTGGTGATGTTGGTGCGCGTCCAGCGTCGGTCTCTCTGACCAGACGCTATCGATTTCCCTCGGTTGATAGCCTTGGTCATCGGTCAGGTTTAAGGCCGTCGGACGCCGTTTGGGCCGTTACAATGCCGCCATGACTGCGACCTGCACCCTTACCCCTTCGGGGAAATCCTTTCCTGTCGACACTGGCGAAACCATTTTAGAAGCTGCCCTGCGGGCTGGCATTGTGCTGCCCTATGGCTGCAAAGACGGCGCCTGTGGTTCTTGTAAAGCCACGCTTCAAGACGGCGAAGTCGATTACGGGGATTACCAAAAGAAGGCTCTGTCGGATGCCGATCGTGCGGCGGGTCAGCTCTTGCTTTGCAAGGCCACCTGCTCTCAGCCGATCACCGTCTCGGCCCGGGTTGTCGCAGCCGAGGGCATGATCCCCATCCGTAAGATGCCTTGCCGAGTCGCCAGCATTGCGCGGGCTGCACCAGACGTCGCAGTGGTCAAACTGCAACTGCCTGCTACTGAGAATTTTCAGTTTCTCGCCGGTCAGTACATCGACATCCTGCTCAAGGACGGCAAGCGTCGCAGCTACTCCATGGCCAATGCACCGCATGACAACCAGCAGATTGAGTTGCACATTCGGCATACACCCGGCGGTGCCTTTACCGACGCACTCTTTGGCACGGGCACGCCCTCCATCAATGCCGTCAAAGAAAAAGACATCCTGCGATTCGAGGGTCCCCAGGGCACTTTCTTCCTTCGTGAGGACAGCGCGCGTCCCATCGTCTTTCTGGCCTCGGGCACTGGCTTTGCCCCCATCAAGGCGGTGATTGAGCACGCTCGGTTTAAACACATTGAGCGGCCCATGGTCTTGTATTGGGGTGGCCGCCGTCCACAGGACCTCTACATGGATGCCATGGCCCAGCAGTGGGCGGCTGAGATGCCTCACTTCCGGTATATCCCCGTGATCAGTGACGCACAGCCAGAGGATCAATGGACTGGCCGGACAGGCTTTGTTCACCAGGCGGTGATGCAGGACTTCCCGGATCTATCAGCTCACTCGGTCTATGCCTGTGGCGCACCCATTGTGGTCCAGTCGGCCCAGAAAGATTTTGTGAGCCAGTGTGGCCTGCCTCAAGACGAGTTCTTCGCGGACGC
>JBMSJG010000021.1:0-12910 GCA_049418645.1 Burkholderiaceae bacterium
AAGATCAACTCGGGCAGAGTGAATTGCCGGCCTTCTTGCGCATGGGCAACTGGATCGGTGGTGACCGAGACGGCAATCCCAACGTCACCGCTCAGACCCTGGACTTCTCGGTCAAGCGCCATGCTGAGACCGCCCTTCGTCATTACCTAACGCAGGTCCATGAGCTGGGCGCAGAACTCTCGGTCTCCAAGCTGCTGCGTGGGACCACACCAGCCCTGCAGGCCTTGGCCAAACGGGCGGGCGACACCAATGCCCACCGCCAGGACGAGCCCTATCGCATGGCCCTCATCGGCATCTACTCTCGACTGGCCGCCACCCTGGAGCATCTCACCGGCACCCAGGCCCTGCGTCATGCGATTGCGCCCAGCATTCCTTATGTGGATGCCAGCGAGTTCGTCGACGACCTCAAGACCATCGAGGCGGCGCTCGTTCGCAACAAGGCGGCCCGCCTGGCCACCGAGCGACTGCGGCCGCTGATTCGTGCGGCTCGTATCTTTGGCTTTCACCTCGCTACCGTGGACCTGCGGCAGTGCTCGGACATTCACCAGGCAACGGTCGCCGAGCTCTTGGCTGTTTCCGGCATCTGTGTCGATTACGAAGGCCTCTCAGAGCTCGACCGATGCGCCATGCTGCTGGCCCTGCTGCACGAACCGCGCGGCCTTCGCGTCCCCAAGGCCCAGTACTCCGCCCAGACCCAGTCTGAGCTCGCCATCTTCGAGAAGGCCTTTCAGATTCGCGAGACCTTTGGTCCTGACACCATTCGTCACTGCATCATCAGCCACACCGAAACGGTCAGCGACCTGCTAGAGGTGTTGATTCTTCAAAAAGAAGTCGGTCTGCTCGATGGCCCCCTGCCCCAGGCCAAGCTGGCCCTGATCGTCGCCCCACTCTTTGAGACCATCGAAGACCTGGAGCAGGCCGAGCCCATCATGCGCACCTTCTATGCGCTGCCCGGTGTGGCAGCCCTGATGCGTCGATCGGGTGGTGAGCAGGACATCATGCTGGGCTACTCCGACAGCAACAAAGACGGTGGTGTCTTCACCAGCACCTGGTCGCTCTACCAGGCCTCCACCCGTCTGGTAAACCTGTTCAAAGAAGTCAAAGGCATCTCGCTGCGACTCTTCCACGGACGAGGCGGCACCGTCGGTCGCGGCGGTGGTCCCAGCTACCAGGCGATCCTGGCGCAGGCCCCTGGCACCGTTGGCGGCCAGATCCGTCTGACCGAGCAAGGCGAGATCATCACCAGCAAATATGCCGAGCCTCTGCTGGGTCGTCGCAACCTGGAGACCCTGGTGGCCGCCACGCTAGAGGCCAGCCTGATTCTGCCGAGCAAGCCCGTGCCCGCACCGTTTCTGCAGGCGGCCCAGACCATCAGCCAACTCAGCCGTGAACGCTATCGACAGACGGTCTATCAGACCGAGGGCTTTGCGGATTATTTCTTTGGGGCCACCCCCATCAACGAGATTGCCGCGCTCAACATCGGCTCGCGTCCTGCCTCTCGTCCAGGTGCTGGCGGCAAGCCTCGCAGCATCGAGAGCCTGCGGGCCATTCCCTGGGGCTTCTCCTGGGGTCAGAGTCGTGTGAACCTGCCGGGCTGGTACGGCCTGGGCAGCGCCATCGAGGCCTTCATCAAAGCCTCGCCCAAGACCAACCGAGATCTGCTGCTTCAGATGGTCAAGACCTGGCCCTTCTTTGCAGCTGTGGTCTCCAATGTGGACATGGTGCTGGCCAAGATGGACCTCAAGGTCGCAGCCCGCTATGCCGGCCTCTTAGAAGACCAACGTCTAGCCAAACGGATCTTCAAAGAGATCGAGTCAGAGTTCGACAAGACTCGCAAGGCCATCGATCTGCTGACTGGCCAGAAGACCCGGTTGGCCAACGATCCTGTTCTGGCAGAGTCCATTGCCCATCGCTTCCCCTACCTGGATCCACTCAATCACCTGCAGGTGGAACTCATTCGTCGGTGGCGGGCCGGTCAGCGCGATGAGCGCACCGAGCGTGGCATTCACATCTCGATCAACGGCATTGCAGCGGGGCTGCGCAATACGGGCTAGGCGTTTTTCTGAAACGGGCTGCTGCCAAAGAGCCGCCGATCAATGAACGGAAAGGCCAGGCAGCCCAGGCCAATGGCCAAGAAAGCCGCAGCCCAGGCGTAGATCGAGGTGCCACCACCTGCAATGTCCAAGGCGGCGCCAAAGACCGCAGGACCTACGGCCCCGGCACCAAAGCCCAACAAGGAATACAGACCCATGGCTGCGCCCTTGACCTCTTTGGGCGCACTGGCCACCAGGCCTGCGGTCAGCGTTGCACTGTCGGCCATGATCAGCATGGACTGCAGGCCCACCAGAATCAGCACCAGCCACCAGGGGGATCCGGCCAACAGGCTCATCAAGATGCCCACCACCGAGCCGCTGGTCATCACCAGAACAATCCAGGCTCGTCTTCCAAGCTTAAGCGCCATCTCATTGCCCAGGATCGAGGCCGGTGTGGAGACCAGGTTCACGATCGCTGCCAATGAGGCAGCCTGCAGGGGCGGCACCTCAGCCTGCAGGCTGATCGAGAAGGTCAGAAAGGCCACCGTCCAGGCCCGCGTGCCAAAGAGCTCCATGCAATGCACCGCATAGCCAATCATGAAGCCGACCACTGCCTTTTCCTGAAGGGCGATCTTCCAAGACCGAATCGGAAAGACCATGTCAAAAAAGGCGTGGTGGCCCATGGGCCTGGCCTTGGCTTGTTCAGCCTCGGTCTGTGGCTTGTGAGGCGCGTCATGCCGGGTGGCCAGCCAGACCAAGAGCAGCGCCATGACAGGACCAAGGGCCGCGAAGGCAAAGGAATATCGCCAGCCCAAAGCACCCGTAGCCCAGCCCGACAGAATCAAGGACCCCGCGACACCAATGCCAAAGAAGGCCGTGTAGAAAGAGACATAGCGAGACTGGGTCGCACCGGTCAGTCGCTCCGACAGAATCCGCAAGCCAGGCATGTAGGTGGCCGACACCCCGGCGCCCAGGAGCAGCTGAAAGAACAGTCCGCTGAAGAATCCATTGGCCAAGACACCAAAACCCAGGCTGCCCATCGCGGACAAGACACAGCCCAAAAAGTAAATGCCGCGGGCATCGTGTCGATCGGTCATGGCGTTCCACATGGACACGCAGGCCATGTAGCCCATGAAGAAACCACTGGCCACCAGACCGGCCTCGGTGTTGGTCATGGCCCACAGGGCTTTGAGCTCCACCAGGCTCACGGCATAGCTCGAGAACCCGAGCATGGAAAAGACGTGGGCGGCAAGAATGCTGACAGAGGCGTTCACGAGCGCATAATGTCATAACAAGACGCCGAGCAAAGGTGCTGACAACGACAAAAAGATAAGGGGAATCCCAAGCATGAAGGCCGACCAGTTGGTGTCCGTCTTCCGACAATTTAGGCCGCGGCTGCTGGACCATCTGCCCGGCTACTCTCGCCAGCACTTCACCGCGGACTTATCGGCCGGCCTGACCGTGGGCTTTGTCGCCCTGCCGCTGGCCATGACCTTTGCCATCGCCTCTGGCCTGCCGCCACAGTCGGGGCTCTTCACGGCCATCATCGCGGGCTTTCTGATCTCGCTACTCGGCGGCTCCTCAGTTCAGATCGGCGGGCCGGCTGGTGCCTTTATTGTGGTGGTCTATGCGATTGTTGAGCGCTATGGCGTACCCAATCTGCTCATTGCCACGGCCTGTGCTGGGGTGCTGATGATGATCATGGGCGCCCTGCGCCTGGGCAACCTGATTCGGCTCATCCCGATCAGCATCGTCAGTGGCTTTACCAGCGGAATCGCCGTCTTGATTGGGCTGTCCCAGATCAAAGAGTTTTTCGGTTTGAGTGGGCCTGCCCTGCCAGCAGAGTTCTTCGCAAAACTAGCGGCACTCTGGTCCATGCTGCCCACCATCAACTGGACCACCGTTGGCCTGGGCGTGGTCTGTCTGGCCATCATTGGGTTGTGGCCCAAGAGCAACCAATCTCAGGCCAGTCTCTTTGGCCGGGCCTTCTCTCGCATGCCTGGCAGCCTAGTGGCCATTGTTCTGAGCACGGTGGCGGTCTCGGTGCTGCAACTGCCCGTTGAGACCGTGGGCCAACGCTTCGGAGCGATTCCCACGGGGCTGCCCATGCCCTCTCTGCCGGACTTTGACTGGGGCACGGTCCAGTTCCTGGTCGGGCCCATCATCACCATTGCCCTGCTGGGCAGCATTGAGTCTCTGCTCTGCGCCCGCGTGGCCGATGGCCTAACCAAGGAGAGACACGATCCCAATCAGGAGCTCATCGCCCAGGGAGTGGCCAACATCGCGAGCCCGCTGTTTGGGGGCTTCTGTGCGACAGGCACCATTGCCCGAACCGTCACCAACATCAAGTCCGGTGCGCAGACACCGGTGGCCGGCATGGTCCATGCGCTGGCTTTGCTGGCCATTGTGCTCGGTGCGGCGCCTTTGGCGGAAATGATTCCGCTGGTCTCACTGGCTGCGACTGCGCTGGTGGTGGCCTACAACATGGGTGAGTGGCATTCCTTTGCCAACATGAAGCAGTACAGCCCGCCCTACCGCATTACCCTGCTGGCCACCTTTGCGCTGACCGTCATCATCGACATCACCGTGGCCGTCGAGGTGGGTCTGCTGTTGGCTGGCATCTTCTTTATTCGACGCATGTCACAACTCACCAAGGTCGAACACGTCAGCCGAGAGGAACTAGAGGCCGAGGGCATTGACACCAAGCATCTGATCAATACCGAGGTCAAACGACTGACTGGCGTCTTGTTCTTTGGAGCCGTGAGCAAGATTGAGCCGCTGTTGGACCCAAGAAGAAAATTTGCACCGGTGGTGGTGTTAGATCTGACAGCCCTGCTCGCCATTGACAGCACCGGCATCGACGCCATCAAGACCCTGGATGAAAGCCTGGCCGCTCGCGGCGTGGAGCTGCGACTGACCCACATTCGACCAGTGGTGCTATCGACCATGACCCGATGGGGTCTGATCAGTCACTTTGGTGAGAAGCGGGTCTTCCCCACACTGCGCGGGGCGCTGGGTCTGGCCTAGGGCTTCAGAACGGCCGGACCAACGGGTCAACGGGCCAGCGGACCAATGGGCTAAAGAGCGTTAAGGTTGAGGCAGCCGCCGCTGCCGAATCGTCTCGGGGTCTGCTGGTAGCTCGCTGTTGCAGCCCGCCATCTGGGCAATGGGCTGGGGCAGCGCAATGGCCATGCGAGCGCCCAATCCGCGCAATTTGTCGCGCTCTAACGGCGTCGCCTCGATCCACCACCAGCCGCCTGAGCGCTTGTCCAAGACCGGGGGACCCAGTCCCAACATCGCCTCATCGGTGACATCCGGTGCCCAGACCAGGCTGGGCAAGGGCTCTTGTCGCAAAGACTGGACCCAGAACCAGATGGCCGTCATCACCAGCGCAACGACCAGCAGCAGACTAAGCGACCGAAGATGGGGCTGGCGCAGGGTTGGCCTTGGGGTAGAGCTTTTCATAAATGGGAAGGTGAACCACTGCGGCAAAGACTGCAAGCCCAACGCTGGCCCACCAGACCAGTTCGTAGTGACCCGTCGCAGCGTAAAGCAGACCACCAGACCAGACCCCCACAAAAGCGCCGACCTGGTGTGACAGGAACACAAAGCCAAACAGGGTCGACAGGTATCGATTGCCAAACATCACGCCAACCAGTTGAACGGTGGGCGGCACCGTAGACAACCAGAGCAGGCCCATGGCCGCGCCGAAAAGCAGGGTGTTGAAGTTAGAGACTGGCAGCAGCAAAAAGGCAGCCGTCACCACCGCGCGTGCGATGTAAATCCAAAACAGAAACAAGCGACGGGAGTAGCGCGCACTGATCATGCCGCTGGCATACCCACCAATCACGTTGAAAAGACCAATCAAGGCAATCGCCCAACTCGCCGTGCGGGCGGAGATACCCAGGTCATTTAGATAGGGCGGCAGGTGAACCGTGATGAAGGCCAGCTGAAAGCCGCAGACAAAAAAGCCGGAAATCAACAACCAGTAGCTGCCATAGCCAAAGGCCTGCTGCAGCGCCTGGGGCAAAGACGTGGCTGTGCTCGTGGTCGGCTGGACAGGCCTGGGCGCCTGCCCCTCTTTGAGTTTTCGTGGGCGCAGTGCCAAGGCCAAACCCGGCGTGAGCGCCATGGCAATGGCCATGATGCTGGCCGCACCAGCCCAGCCGTAGGCCTCGATAAAGGCCTGACCCACTGGTACGACCAGAAACTGTCCCAGGCTGGCGGTAGCCGTGCCCAGGCCCATGGCCCAAGCGCGTCTCTCAGGTGGCATGAGCTGACCAAAGGCCGCCAGCACCGTGTTGTGCCCAGCCCCACTCATGCCCAGGCCAATCAACAGTCCCGCTGTAATGGTGAAACTAGTGGTGTCAGACGAAACGGTCATCAGACCCAGGCCCGATGCAAAGATCACCCCACCACCGGCCAAGACACGCCAGGGTCCGTACTTATCGGCCAAGGCCCCCGCAATCGGCTGACCAATCCCCCAGGCCAGGTTCTGAATGGCCAGGGCAAAGGCAAAGGCCTCTCGGCCAAACCCAAAGGCGCCCTCGCCCTTGCCAGATATGGGATCGACAAACAGGCCGAAGCTCGACCGGATACCAAAGGCCAGCAGGCCGATCAGGCAGCCAGCGACCACCATGATCCAGAGGGTGGTCGAGAGGCGGTTGCTGTTAACAGCCTGTGGCGTGGCTTGAGTCATCTCAAGACTCTAGCACTCTCCCCTAAGCCGCCAAATCGAAGACCAAAACCTCTGCGTCTTGCCCCTTGGAGACCTGGACCATCGACTCGTCGGCCATCTTCAGGGCATCGCCGGCCTTCAAGGCCTGACCATTCACGGTTAACTCGCCTTTGGCCAGATGCACATAGACCAGCCGGCCCGGTGGCACCGCTAGGTCTGCAGACTCACTGCCATCAAACAGCCCCGCATAGATCTTGGCATCGGCCGAGAAGGAGACCGAGCCCTGCTCACCATCCGGCGAAGCCACCAGCCGAAGTCGACCGCGCTTCTCCTCGGTCCCAAAGGCCTTTTGCTCATAGCCCGGCATCACACCGCGCTGACTGGGGTGAATCCAAATCTGTAAGAGGTGGGTCGTCTCTGAGCGGGAGTGGTTGTATTCACTGTGGGCAATCCCAGTGCCCGCACTCATGCGCTGAACTTCGCCCGGCAGAATGGCGGCCCCGTTGCCCAGAGAGTCTCTGTGGGCCAGCGCACCCTCCAAGACATAGGTCACGATCTCCATGTCCCGGTGAGGGTGGGTGCCAAAGCCCATACCCGGCGCAATCCAGTCCTCGTTGATCACCCGCAGGTTGCCGAACTGGACATGCTGGGGATCGTAATAATCGGCAAACGAAAAGCTGTGAAAAGACTTCAGCCAGCCATGCTCGGCGTAGCCTCGTTGAAGAGATGGGCGCAGTTCAATCATGAGAGACTCCTGTTTAACCACAGGCTGATCAAAAGTCTGCGGTTTGGTGTTGGACTGTCTGACATTGTGATCAGGCCGGCCTGCCCACCGGTCTCGACGTTTCACCACAGCATTCAAATTGACTGAAAGATTCCATACACCGCATGTCACTGGCCCATCTCGCCCTGGTCTTCAACGCCTTCATCTGGGGAGTCTCCTGGCTGCCCTATAAGTGGCTGGAGTCTCAAGGCCTGTCGATTCTCTGGGCCACAGCACTGGCCTACATGCTGGCTACCGGTGCGCTCGCAGTAGCCAGGCCCAAGGCCTTTACAAGTGTCTTGGGCATTGCATCAGCGGGCATCAGCCGCGGTTTGTCTCTGGGCCAAGGCCTCTGGGTCATGGGCCTGTTCTATGGCCTGACCAACACCTGTTTTAACTGGGCGCTCGCCCTGGGTGATGTGGTGCGCGTGGTGCTGCTCTTCTACCTGATGCCAGTCTGGTCAGCGATCTTTGCTCGCCTGATTCTGAGGGAGAAGCTATCTGGCGAGGGACTGGCCCGACTGGTTCTGGCCCTCGCAGGGGCCGGGGTGGTGCTGGGCTGGGATGTACTTCAAAGTCAGGCTGCTGCAGAGTTAGCCGCTCAGCAAAGCGCGACTTCGTTTAGTGGGCGACAACTGCTCGCTGACCTGCTCTCCATCGCCGGTGGTCTCTTCTTTGGCTTGGCCAACGTCTATCTGCGCAAGTTTGAATCCGCGACTGCCTATGAACGGACCCTCACCATGTACATCGGGTCTGGTGTGGTGCCCCTTGGGGTGCTGAGCCTCATGGCCTTGATTAATCTGGCCGTCTTTCAGAACAGCATGCAGTTTCCGTCGCTGTCATCGCCTCTGCAGGCCGCCTCGCAGGCCTGGCTCATCGTGCCTTTGCTAGCCCTTGGACTGGGCCTGGCCAATTACAGCCTGCAGTACGGTGGCTCTCGCCTGCCGACTCAGGTCACCAGCCTGATCATGCTGAGCGAAATTGTCTTTGCGGCAGTCTCTGCCGCCTGGTTTGCAGGCAAAGTCCTCACCCTTGCCGAATGGATCGGCGGTGGCATGATCGTGATGGCAGCGGTCTGGGCCAGCCTGAGACCACCCTCTAGTGCAAAGCACCCATGATGGACCTCGGTATCCACAGCTTTTGGGAGTTTCTAATCGGCACGATCATCATCGTGCTGTTGCCAGGCCCCAACTCCTTGTATGTCATCACCGCGGCGGCCAGGCATGGTCATGCTGGCGGTTGGCTGGCCGCATGGGGCATCTTCACGGGGGACACGATCCTCATGGTCGCCACCGCCTCGGGTGCCGCCTCCCTGATGGTGCTATTCCCAACTGCCTTCCTGGCCGTCAAGGCCGTTGGGGCCGTTTATCTGGGTTGGATTGGGCTTCAGCTGATGCGCGAGGCCTTCTCGCGATGGCGGGGATCATCTGAACTAGATGAGGACGAAGTACTGGCCGAGACCGAGGGCGATGCCCACCAGACACTGGCCACCAGCAATCCAGCAATGGAGCCGCCGCACCCGTATTGGCGAGCCCTGACCTTGTCGCTCACCAACCCAAAAGCCATCTTGTTTTTCTTGGCCTTCTTCACCCAGTTCGTGAGAACCGACGCACCATCGGTAGCCCTGGCCTATTTCACACTTGGGGTTGTTGTGCAGATCTGCAGCCTGCTCTACCTGTGGATGCTGATCGTCGCTGGCGTCGGACTACGCCGACAGTTTGAAGACCACCCGCGCTGGGCTGCCACCGGCATGGGGGTCGTGGGGGTCTTCTTTTTGGGTTTTGCCGTGAAGATGCTGGTCGGCTAGTCGTTAGAGCGAAACATGTCCAACACCGTATTTACGGCTGGCCTTGGCCAGTACTTTGTCAAAAGTCGCCAATTCAGAACACCCAATCTGCCGAGCAGTCACCAGATGAAGCGCATCAGCAGCGCGAAGCTCATTTGATTGAATGACAAGGTCAGCGGCTTCCATATACGCATCGGTTGGCACCGGACGAACCAACGCCCGGGCAGTGATTAGCTCCTTGAAGCGCAGCCAGGCATTGATTCGGTAGTCATCATCAATGTCACCGCGGCGTAACTTGATCATGAGGGCACTGGCGAACTCCGTCACGGTCCACGAAGACGCCTGGATATCTGCTTCCTGCATTAGGAATCGCTGGGCTTTACGAGTATGGTCTGGTTCCATCGTGAAGGCCGCAACAAAGACACTGGTGTCCACGTAAATCACTAGTAGCGCTCCTCGTCACGCATCTGACGAACTACGGGCTCGCTAGGTTTCGACGTCTCAACAAAGGCCGCAAGATCCCTAAAGAAGGACGTGTTGTCAAAAACCCTTCGGGATAGGGTGATCGCACCATGCTGGCCGATCGTGACTTCCAGCTCATCCCCTGGCCGAAGCCCCTGCTGTTCAACCAGACCAGCAGGAATACGCACTCCCAGACAGTTGCCCCACTTCGAAACGGTTACTTTCGCCATAAGAGTAGATATCTATATTAAGATATCTAATCATACCGTCAAATCCAAAAACAAAAAACCCACCGATCAGCCGATTCGGTGGGTCTTAAATGAGGCTGGAGAAGCCTAGAGCTTGATCTTGAGTCGGTGGGCGATCTCGCCCACAATGCCCCGCCGGAAGGCCAGCACGCAGACCACAAAGATCACCCCCATGGTGATGGTGCTCCAACCACCGAGGTTGGCCAGGTAGTTGTTCAGGTTCACCACAATGGCCGCGCCAGCCACAGGGCCCCACAAGGTGCCAATGCCACCCAGAATAGTCATGAGCACCACCTCACCGGAGGTATGCCAGTGAACGTCGCTCAGCGAGGCCAACTGCAGTACATAGGCCTTCAACCCACCAGCCAGACCGGCAAATCCGGCCGACAAGACAAAGGCCACCAGCTTGTAGCGGTCCACATCAAAACCCAATGAAATGGCGCGAGGCTCGTTCTCACGGATGGACTTCAAGACCTGGCCAAAGGGTGAATTCACAATGCGGCGGATGAGCAAGAAGGCCAGAGCGAAGACCGCCAGGCTGAAGTAGTACATCGGCGTGGAATCGGTTAGATCAATGAAGCCGAAGAGCGCGCCGCGCGGCACACCCTGAATACCATCCTCACCGTTGGTGAAGGGCAGCTGTGTGGCCAAAAAGTAAATGACCTGGGCCAGGGCCAGGGTGATCATCGCGAAGTAAATGCCCTGACGTCGGATCGCCAGAGATCCAAAAACGTAACCCAGCGCAGCGGAGACCGATACCCCAACCAGCAACCCCAGTTCAGGGGTCAGGCCCCACTCTTTCACCACATGAGACGTGACATAGGCGGCCGAACCGAAAAAGGCGGCATGTCCGAACGACAGCAGACCCGTGTAGCCCAAGAGAAGGTTGAGCGACATGGCAAATATGGCAAAGCAGAAGACCTTCATCATGAAAAGGTCGTAGACAAAGCTCTGCAGGGGCACCAAGGCCAACAGGGCCAGAATCACAATGGTGGTCTTATCGAGACCGAAGGGCATGGGCTTGGTCTGCATGGCCTTACCGAACCTTTCCAAACAGGCCCGCAGGCTTAAAGAGAAGCACCAGAATCATGATCACAAAAATCGACACCGAGGACGCCTCTGGATAAAAGACCTTGGTGAGTCCCTCGATCACGCCCAGGGCCAGTCCCGTAACGATCGAACCGGCGATGGATCCCATGCCACCGATGACCACTACAGCAAAGACAACGATGATGAGGTTGGAGCCCATGACAGCCGTCACCTGGTAAATCGGGGCGGCTAGAACGCCAGCGAAGGCAGCCAGGGCACAGCCCGCGCCATAGGTCAGGGTGATCATCAGGGGAACGTTCACCCCAAAGGCCTGCAACAGTTTTGGATTCTCGGTGCCAGCACGCAGCATGCTGCCAAGCTTGGTTCTCTCAATGAAGTACCAGGTGCCCAAGCAGACGATCAAGGCCAAGGCCACGACCCACAGGCGGTAGTAGGGCAGGTAGAGGCCGGACACGCGCAGCCCACCCTCCAGCATCTCCGGCACGGGGTAGGACTCGCCCAAGACCCCATACCAGTGTCGGAACAGGCCCTCGATCACCAGGGCGCAGCCAAAGGTCAGCAGCAATCCGTACAAGTGATCCAGGTGATACAAGCGCTTGAGCATGGTCTTCTCAAGCACAATCGAAAAGGCGCCAACCAACAAGGGCGCAATGAGCAGCATGACAAAGTAACTGACCTGGAATCCATCCTCGATTCCGAGCCAGTTACCCAATTCATTCAGACCAATCCAGGTCAGCATGGCGCCCAGCATGTACTGAGCGCCATGGGTGAAGTTGATCACGTTGAGCAATCCAAAGATCACCGCCAGTCCAAGGCTCAGCAGCGCATAGAAAGACCCGTTGATCAGGCCAATCAGCAGCTGCGCCACCAGTGACTGCGGGGTGATCCCCAGAAGCTCAAACATGATCGATCCTCGTTCCTAGACCCGATGCTGGATTACTTCTTGACCAGCTTGCACTTGGACTCAGACAAGGGCAGCGTGGCGTCCTTGGCGGCAATCACCTTCACCACCTTGGCCACGTCGTTCTTGTTCTTGGACTCGTTAGGAGCCTTGACCTGCAGCAGGTACATGTCGTGCTCGAACTTACCGTCTGCGCGGATCTTGCCCTTGAACAGGCCGTCATCGATGTTGATGGACTTCAGATGCTTCATGACAGCAGCCGCATCGTCGGTCTTCGTGGCTTCGATGGCCTTCAGGTACTGCATGGTCGATGAGTAGACACCGGCCTGAACGGACGTCGGAGCCTTGCCGCCGAACTCCTTCATGAAGCGCTGGGCGAACTTACGGTTGTTATCGTTAAAGTCCCAGTACCACCCCACGGTGAAGGTCATGCCAGCCGTAGCCTTCAGACCTAAGGCCTGAACATCGGAGATGAACATCAGCAGGGGAACAACGGTCTGCTTGGAACCCATGATGCCCAGTTCTGCAGCCTGCTTCACCGAGCCGATGGTGTCACCACCAGCGTTGGCCAGACCGATTACATCGGCCTTGGAGGCCTGAGCCTGGGCCATGAAGCTGGAGAAATCTTGAGTGCTGATGGGGTGCTTGACTGAACCCAATACCTTACCGCCATTGGCATTGATCACCTCGGTGGTGTCACGCTCCAGGGTGTGGCCAAAGGCATAGTCAGCGGTCACGAAGAACCAGGTCTTCTTACCCGTGTCGACCACCGCCTTGCCGGTACCACGAGACAGGGCATAGGTGTCATAGACGTAATGGATGTTGGTGGCGTGGCACTTCTCGTTGGTGATGGGCAGCGAGGCAGCACCGGTCACAATCGAAATTTTGCCCTTCTGGTCAGCCACTTCCATGGCGGCCAGGGCAGACGCGGTGGACACGTTGCCCACGATCATGTCGACCTTGTCTTTTTCAAACATCTCACGGGCCTT
>JBMSJG010000022.1:0-12705 GCA_049418645.1 Burkholderiaceae bacterium
TGGCCTCATCGCTGAGCTGATAGTGGGTGCCGCAGTACGGGCAGACGGCCTGCCCTGAGGTCAGATCCAGCCTCACCTTGGGGTGGCTGCTCCACAGTGGCATGGCCGGGTTGGGACAGTAAGCGGGCAACTGGTCTGCCTGCAGCACAACGGTCTCTTGGGAATCGGTCTTCGTCACGATGGGTTCTCCAAGTCGGCAGGCCTATTCGGGGGGTTAGAGCGTGGCCAGCCAATGGCTGTAGGCGGGGGCCTTGCCACTGACGACATCAAAGAACAGGTCTTGAATGGTCTTGGTGATCGGACCGCGGCCACCGTTGCCGATGACGCGGTCATCGAGCTCACGAATGGGGGTCACTTCGGCTGCGGTACCCGTAAAGAAGGCCTCGTCCGCGCAGTAGATCTCGTCACGGGTGATGCGCTTTTCAATGACCTCAATGCCCAGGTCTTTGGCCATGGTCAGCACGGCATCGCGCGTGATGCCATCCAGACAAGAGGCCAGATCCGGTGTGTAGAGCTTGCCTTTTCGGATGACAAACAAATTCTCACCAGACCCTTCTGATGCATAGCCGTCGGTGTCGAGCAGCAGGGCTTCGTCGTAGCCCATGGCAGCGACTTCCTGGTGGGCCAGGATGGAATTGATGTAGTAGCCGCAGGCCTTGGCCCGAACCAGTGAGACATTGACGTGATGACGGCTAAACGAGGAGGTCTTGACGCGAATGCCTTTGTTCAGGCCGTCTTCGCCCAGGTAGGCGCCCCAGGGCCATGCAGCGATCGCCACGTGAATGGTGTTGGTACTCGCCGCAATTCCCAGTTTTTCGGAGCCAATCCAGGCGATCGGACGGATGTAGCAAGACTTCAGGTGGTTGCGGCGAACCACCTCTTTGGTGGCCTCGGCCAGCGTGGCGGCGTCAAAGCCCACCTTCATCTGGAAAATTTTGGCGGAGTTCAGAAAACGCTGGGTGTGCTCGGCCAAGCGAAAGATGGCGCTACCAGTGGGCGTCTCATAGGCTCGGATGCCCTCGAAGACGCCCATGCCGTAGTGCAGGGTGTGCGTGAGCACGTGGATTTGCGCATCCCGCCAGGCCACAAACTGGCCATCCATCCAAATCCAGCCATCCCGATCGGACATCGACATCTTGTTCTCCAAAGCAAACGAAAAGGTAATCTTCACATTCTATCGAAGCCAGCCCAGGACTAAATTTGCGCAAACCCTTTGATCTCTTGGTCGCTCTGCGTCACCCGAGCGCCCAAATGGCCTTTGCTGACTTGGCACCTGGCATGCTGGCCATGGCGGCCTGGGGCTGCGTGACGGGGGTGGCCATGGTCGAATCTGGTCTAAGCGCCTGGCAGGCCGTGGGCATGACCTTGATCGTCTTTGCCGGTACGGCCCAACTGGCATCCCTGCCGCTCATCGCCATGGCAGCCCCGTTCTGGCTGATCTGGCTCAGTGCCTTGGTGATCAATCTCCGGTTCGTCATCTACGCGCTTGGACAGCGAGACTGGATGGCCAGGCTCTCGGTCGGCCGTCGTTTTCTTCACGGGGCCTTCACCACGGACATCGTAGCGGCCAGTGTCAACCGGCGACTCGCCGCCCCGCCAGAGGGCTTTGACCCCATCGCCTATTTCCGGATGGGCAGCCTGATGAGTTGGGTCTCCTGGCAGGCTTCCTCGGTGCTGGGTGTTTGGCTGGCTGGGCAGTTGCCGCCTGGCCTCGGACTGGCCTTTTTAGCAGCCTTGGCCATCTTGGCCATGCTGTTGCCCATGATCACAGATCGTCCGGGTCTGGCCTGTGTCATCGCTGCAGGGGTCACCTCGATGCTGGCCCGAGGTCTGCCACTGAACCTGGGGCTTTTGCTCTCGATTGTGGTCGGGCTATCGGCCGCTGTCCTGGTTCGCCTGTGGTCCAAGACTCGAGCCATCGATTCGGCCGGGGAGGGGACATGAGCGACTGGCACATCTGGATCGTTTTGCTGGGGCTTGGGGCCTGCTCGGTGCTCTCGCGATCCACCGCCCTTTTGCTGCCCTCCAGTGTTCAACTGCCTGATTGGCTGGTGGTGGGCCTGCGTTACGCCCCCATGGCTGCGCTGGCTGCAGTCATCACGCCACAGTTTCTGGCGCCAGCCGGTGAACTCGCGCTGGGTCTGGACAATCCACGTTGGCTGGCAGGTCTGGCCGGGATGGTCGCCTGGTGGGTTTGGCGCGACCTGTTGTCGGTGCTGGCCCTTGGGACGGCCACCTTTTTTCTGGTTGGCTGGGCCCTGGGCTAGGCCCTCAGCTGGGCCCTCTGCTAGGCCCCGGTATGGATCTCCGAGAGTCGACGCACCTTGGCAGGCGCATCGGCAAACACCAGCGACCAGAGGTCGCGAACATCCCGTTGAGCCTGGGCGATGAGTGGCGCCTGGGTCACATCTAACCTGGCCGAGGCAGCCCCTGCGAGCCTGAGCCGGTGCTGCTGACGGCGCAGCTCTCGATAGGCATTTGCCACCCCAGCGGCCAGGTCCACGGGGATCAGTCCGAGCTGACCAGCCAGGTGCAGCAGGGCGATGTTGCCGATATTGCCGGTTAGGCTGGCGTGCTGGTGGCTGTAGCGCAGCACCAAAGCCTGCACCATAAACTCGATGTCCACCATGCCACCGCGATCGTGCTTGAGGTCAAAGAGCCCGCTCTGGTTTGGATGGCCCTCGTGCATTTTTTCCCGCATGGCCAGGATTTCTTCTAGCAGGGCCCCAGGCTCACGCGGCAGACGGAGGATCTCGCAGCGGGCCTGCTCAAAAGCCTGTCCAATGCGAGCGTCTCCAGCACACCAGCGAGCGCGGGTGAGGGCTTGGTGTTCCCAGACCCAAGCCTGCCGTCGTTGATAGTCGATAAACCCCTGCAGGTCAGAGACCAATAGTCCCGCATTGCCGTTTGGCCTCAGACGCAGGTCGATCTCAAACAACTGGCCCGAGGCGGTGTTGGTGGTGAGCCAGACGTTGATGCGCTGAGCGAGCTTGGCGTATTGCTCCTGGGCCATCTCGTGGCTGTCGTCGTAGATGAAGATCAGGTCTAAGTCTGAGGCGTAGCCGAGTTCCTTTCCCCCCAATTTGCCATAGGCCATAACGGCAAACTGTGGATCGGGCCGGTGAATCTTTCGGCCCACCTGCCACGCGCTGATCAGGGTTGCGGTTAGCACCTGATCGGCCAGCCCAGAGAGTTGATCCGACAGCTCCTCTACACGCCAGTGCCCCTCCAAGTCTTGCACCAATAGACGGAACACCTGGGCATGGTGGGCCTCTCGCAGAATGTCCATCTGCCGCTCAATGTCTGGCTCACCCTGCAGGGTTGCCGCGCAGAGGGCGGTCCGTAGGTCTTTTCCAAAGGCTTCAATGTTTGGCGCCTCGAAAAGGGTTCGAGCATCGAGCAACTCGTCGAGCACGATGGGGTGTTGGGTCAGATACTGCCCCGCCCAACTGGAGGCAGCAAAGACTTTGCTGACGCGCGCCAGTGCTTCCGGATATTCATCAAACAAGGCCAGATACGAGGCTCGCTTGCTCAGGCTCTGCACCAAATGCTGCAGGCCCTGGCGAACCCGGTCGGGCTGATCGGATGCCTGTGCGAGTCGCTCGATCTGCGCCTCTAGTCGCGCGAGTCGGCTGGCCCGGTCTGTGCGCTTGAGCCCCGAGGGCGCTCCCTCTGACTCGGCCTGCGCCTCCTCCCGTCGAAAGAGTCGATCAAAAATCTGGACGACTGCCTCGCGGTGACCCTCGATGGCCGCAGCCAAGGCATCTGCATTGGCCAGGCCCATGGCCTTGGCCATGCGAGCGCAGGCATCGGCATTACCCGGCAAGACGTGGGTCTGGGCGTCTTCCTCGTATTGCAGGCGATGCTCGATCGCACGCCAGAAGGCATAGGCCGACAGCAGGGCGTCCACCTCCGCTCGTGTGAGTCGGTTCTGAGTGGCCAGCCTCTCCAGAATCTCGCGAGTGCCACGAGCCTGCAGGCTCTCGTCTCGTCCACCCCGAATCAATTGAAAGAGTTGGGCTACAAATTCCACCTCTCGGATGCCACCTGGCCCCAGCTTGATGTCAACCGGCTCGTATTCACCGGCCATGCGCGACTCCCGTCGCTGGCTCCTGCGCTTGGCTTCCTCTCGGATCTGCTGATGCAAGTCGCGAAGAGCGGCCAGGGCATTGAAGTCGAGGTACCGGCGAAAGACAAATGGTCTTCGGATGTCCTCCAGTGAGTCCACCAGGGCCTGAAATCCCGTTGGCTCGCTGAAGAAGGGCTGGTTCACCACACGCGCCTTGACCCAGGCATACCGCTCCCACTCACGTCCCTGGACCATCAGGTATTCCTCGAGCATGCCGAGGCTGCAGACCATGGGGCCCGAGTCGCCGTTGGGCCGCAGCCGCAGGTCTACCCTAAATACGAAGCCATCGGCCGTGGTCTCGCCCAACAGCTGGGCCATGCGGCGGCCTAGCTTGGTGAAGAACAACTGGGTTTCAATCTCGCCACCGCCGTCAGGCCGACCGCTGGTCAGTCCGTCCTCATCGCTGACGTAAATCAGATCGATGTCGGACGAGGCGTTGAGCTCATGGCCACCCAGCTTGCCCATGCCAACAATGAGCAGATCGGTCGGCTCCCCCTTGTTGTTGAGGGGGCACCCATGGCGAGCCTGCAATTCCGTCGCTGCGGCTCGGTAAGCGAGGTCTATGGTCAGGCAGGCCAGGGCACTGATGGCGCTGAGGTTTTCCTGCAAGTCGGCCTGACCGGCATAGTCACGTGCCATGATGGCCAGCAGGCTGGCGTTGCGGAACCAACGCAGGGCCGGCATCACCGTCTCACCCGCTGGACCCGCCAGACCCAGCTGATCGCCCCAATGCTGCCGGGCCCACAGGGCCAGTGACTCAGCTGTGACCGGCGTGTCGATCGGCATGAGCAGACCGGCCTCTTCTAGGCGCGGCAGCCAACGTCTGGCAAAGCCAGATTGCGCATACGCCATGGCATACCCCTGTGAAAAGTCTGGGCCCGGTTGGGCAGCGGTGTTGGGGTCTGACATAAAAGTCTGGGGTATTGGCGCTGAGAGCCCTTGGCTGTGCAAGAATTTGATCATGCCACCATCTCAGCACCCCAGCGAAGCCTCGGCCTTGTCCGCCGTGTTGTCGGGGCGGGGGGCCAGGTGGTTGATGCGAGCTCTGTTGGCGGCTCTGGTGTTGGTCACCCTGTCGGGTGCAGGGCTGCGCTACGTGGTCTGGCCCAAGCTGGCCGACCAGCTCAACGACACCTCTGCCCTCCAGAGTTTGGTGGAGCAGGCCCTGGCCGAGCGGGGGCTTCAAAGGCCTTTTGAACTCAAGATCACTGGCGCGCGTGGGGCCTTCTTAGACTGGTGGACCCCGGGCCTCACGATTGATGAGGTTCGCCTGACCCAGGCGGATCTGACGCTCTTGCGACTGGGTCATTTGCAGGCCAGGTTTGGCCTCCGATCCCTCTGGGGCCTGGTCTCGGGTGAACCAGTCTTTGCCAAGCTGGCCATAGAGTCTTTGCAGATCCACCTGGTGCGCCAGACCGATGGCAGCATTCGCCTGATGGGCCTACCCGTCACGAGGGGTGGCGCAGTGGGCCTGCCGCCGCAACTCACCCAATGGCTGATCGAGCAGGGTCCTCTGAGTCTGCTCAGGGCTGAGCTGACTTGGCAGGACCAGCAGTCTGGTCAGCAAGGTCAGATGACAGCCGGCGATCTTCGAGCCGACTTTGGACGTCTGGGCAGCCGCTTGTCTGTGGCGACGGTTGGCCTGGGTCCTATAGGACAGTGGCTGACCGTGGCACATGGCATCCAGGGGCTATCGGGCGAGTTACGAGATGTGTCGATTCAGCACGATGCCCCGCTGACCAGCCTATCGAACAGTGCGCTGAGCCTCGGTCAGTTGTCACAGGTCAGTGCCTCAGCCAATGTCACGGGCCTGGGGCTGCCCCCAACTGGCCCGTTGACCAGGCTCTCTGGGCTGTCGGGGCGGCTGCAATGGCGACAAGACAAGGTCTTGTTTGACCTGGATGCGCAGTCGGTCGACCTGGCCATGCCCACTGTTTTTCAGACACCCAGCTTTCGGTTGGAACAATTATTGGCCAAGGGTCAACTGGTCTTGGAGCTGCCCCAGGCGGGTCAGTCATCGGCAGGTGCATGGCCCTGGCGTCTGGAGATCGACCAGGCCACTCTTCGCAACCAGGATCTGCGAGTCGATCTCAAGGGCACATACGATCACCGACGTCAGACGCCCGTGCTGTCGATGTCCGGGACCGTTGGCGGGCTGAATCCTCAGAGGGTGTCAGCCTACCTGCCGACTGAGGTCGGACAGAACGCACGGGACTGGCTTAAATCCGCCCTCGGTCCTGGCCGTCCGGTATCAGGCGACTTTGTGCTCCGAGGCGACCCAAATCGTTTTCCTTTCCAGCAGCCTAGCGATGGCGAGTTTCGCGCTCGCCTCAAAACCGAGGACCAGACGCTGGTCTTTGCGCCCGGCTGGCCGGCCATGCAGGGGGTCTTTGCGGAGGTGGTGTTCGACCGGGCCAGTATGGCAGTCAGCAGTCGTCAGGCCAGGCTGGGCCAGGCGGTCATCTCGGATGTGACCGCCAGCATCGCAGACCTGATGGCCGACGCCCCTGTTTTGCAACTCAAGGGTCATTTTCAGACCGGGCTGCAGGTCATGGTGGACACGGTGAACCGCAGTCCGGTGAGGGACATGCTCTCCGGTCTGACAGAAGGAGCCAAGACCAAAGGCGAGGCAAGGCTCAACCTGTCTTTACAGATCCCCCTCGACGATACCGATCGCACAACGGTGCAGGGCCAACTGAGCTTCGATCGCAATCAGGTCCTGCTCAGCGGTGGGATGCCACAGGTCACAGAACTGACGGGCGACCTTCGATTTAGCGAGCGAGGGCTCTCAGCCCTATCGCTCAAGGCCCAGGCGCTTGGTTCTCAGTTGACGCTCACTCAGCAGGCGACCACAGAGGCGGGGCTTACTCGTCTGAGTGCCCAGGGCCAGCTCACGGGATCGGGCCTGTCGGCCTGGATGGCCCAGAGCCTCGGGGTCAGCCTCAAAGATGTCTTAAGGGGACAGACTGACTACAGCCTGGTGCTATCGGCCAAGTCCGATGAGATTCGTCTGCAGGTCACCTCCAACCTAAAGGGTCTGGCGGTGGACCTGCCCGATCCGCTGGCCAAGAAGGCTGAGCAGACTTGGCCCATCAGCCTGAGCCTGCTGCAGAAGCCCGAGCGCTCCGGGCGTCGCTCTGATCCCGGTGCCTCCCGCCAGCGACAGGACTGGCGTTTGGAGAGTCAGAACGGACGCCTGTCAGTCTTCGCCCGCCAATTCATCCAGGCGGGCCAGGTTCAAGAGGCTCGTGGTCTGATGAAAATTGGCGAGGCGGCGACCAAAGGCTCTGCTGCGGACGACCTGCCAAAAACCACCGGCCTCGTGGTCAGACTCATGGCGGAGTCGGTGAGCCTGGACAAGTGGCTCTCAGCCTTGGAAAACCGGATGCAATGGACTCAGCCGCCTCAGGCGACAACAACAACTGGTGCCGTGTCGGCAACCAGTGGATCCCTGGCATCGGGGCCGCAGGCCGATCAAGGTCTCGAGTTGACCCGTGTCGAAATCAAGACACCCCTGCTGACCATTGGGGAGCACGCCATGCGAGAGGTGGACGTTCAGGCCGCTCCACAGTCCGGCGCCTGGTCGATTGATCTGCGGTCACAGGCGTCAGCCGGCCGCATCATCTGGCAGACCGACCAACGAGGACGGGGCAAGGTCATTGCTCGATTGTCGAGACTTTGGCTAGATGCGCCGACCGACGAGAAAACCCGGCCCGAGACAGAGCGCGAGATTGAGCGCAGTCTGACCTCGATCTCAGAGGCCAAACGTTGGCCTGCAATCGATCTGGTGGCAGAGGATTTTCGACGAGGCCCCAAACAATTTGGCCGCCTGAGTCTTGACGCAGCCCCCGATGGCAACGCCGATCGTTGGCGGATTCACGCGCTGGAGGTCTCCAGTCCCGATGCCACCCTGAAGGCCAGCGGTTCTTGGGCGGCTGTTCCAGGTAGCGGTGCGGCTGGCAAGTCGACGCCGTCGGAGACCAGGCTCTCGGTGAGCATGTCCGTCCAGAACGCAGGGGGTCTGTTGTCGCGACTGGGGCACGGTGGGCTGCTGCGAGCCACGCCCGGTGAGGTCAAAGGCGAGCTGCGCTGGCGCGGGTCTCCCACCGATTTTCGGGTGCAGACCATGGCAGGCCAGATTGCACTAGACCTCAAGTCTGGCCAGTTTCTCAAGGCCGAGCCCGGCCTGTCCAAACTCATCAGCGTGGTGAACCTGCAATCCTTGCCCAAGCGCATTAGCCTGGATTTTCGGGATATTTTTTCCCAAGGATTTGCCTACGAGCGCGTTCGGGGTGATGTGGCCTTTGGCAATGGTCAGGCCGTGACCACCAACCTTCGTATCGTGGGGGTTCAGGCCTCCGTCTTTATCGACAGCCAGGCGGACCTCCTCGCCGAGACTCAGAACACCAGGGTCTTGGTGCTGCCGGAGTTGAATGCTGGCCTGGCATCTTTGGGCTACGCCCTGGTGAACCCGGCGATTGGTCTGGGTAGTTTCCTGGCGCAATACGTCCTGCGAGACCCACTGAGAAACATTCTGGCCTACGAGTATCAGGTCACCGGGTCCTGGGCGGACCCTCAGGTCAAGGAAATCAGCCGGACCGAGACGGCAGAAAAAGCCCAACGAGAGGCCCAGCAGGCCCGATGAGAGTCACGGCTCGCCTGATCACCACATGAACGCCCCCATCGAGACGAACCCCTCTAACGGCCAGCCATTCGGGACTGGTCTGCCAGTGGCGGCCGTTCAAATGGTTTCTGGTTCTAGCCTGATGGACAACCTGCAGACGGCCGCTCGGCTGGTCGGTCAGGCGGCCGACCAGGGGGCCAAGCTCGTCGCATTGCCGGAGTATTTCTGCCTCATGGGTCAGCAAGAGTCTGACAAGCTATCCATTGCAGAGGCCTATGAGCCCAGTCCTCTGGCGCTGCCACCGCAGGCGCAACGGGCTGTGCCCATTCAGGTGGCGCTGGCCCGTCTGGCCAGAGAGCATCGGATCTGGCTGGTCGGTGGGTCCATCCCCCTGGTCAGTGGTCAGCCCAACAAAGTGCTCAATACCTGCCTGACCTACGACCCAGATGGCGAGGTCCTCCACCGGTACGACAAGCTGCACCTGTTTGCCTTCTCGAATGGCTCTGAGTCCTACGATGAGTCGCGTGCGATTGCCCATGGCAGCCCGCCAACCCCTTGCCAGATTGACCAGACGGCCCTCTCAAGCCAATCCATTGCCTGGCCTGGCCCCACCCTGCGAATGGCACAGTCCGTCTGCTATGACATTCGATTCCCCGAGTTCTATCGACTCCTGGGGCGTGACCAACCCTTGGACCTGATTGTGGTGACCGCAGCCTTCACGTGGACCACCGGGCAGGCGCACTGGGAACTGCTGCTGCGGGCCAGGGCTGTGGAAAACCAGTGCTGGCTGCTGGCCAGTGCGCAGGGTGGTGAGCACAGCAATGGGCGCAAGACCTGGGGTCAGAGCCTGTTGATCGACCCGTGGGGCCAGATTGTGGCCCAGAGGGCCATTGGAGAAGGCCTTGTCTTGGGCGTGGTTGATCCGTCGCTCACCGAGCGCATTCGCCTAAACTTACCTGCCTATCCGCATCGCGTGCTGGCCTAGGCCAGCACTGCCCGACTCACTCTAAGGACTGACCATGACCCCGGCCGATCTTGCCATCTCTGCTCTTGGCTCTGCCCATGCCTTCTTGCTGGAGCCTCACGGCCTCACAGAGGCGGACCTTCACCGCGCCCTGGCTGAGATCCACGCCCACCGCATCGACTACGCCGATCTGTATTTCCAGTACACGATGGCGGAGTCCTGGAGCCTGGACGAGGGCATCGTGAAGTCCGGTAGCTTTTCCATTGACCAAGGGGTTGGCGTTCGGGCCATCAGTGGCGAGAAAACCGCTTTTGCCTACAGCGACACGCTCAGTGCGGCAGCGCTCCTAGAGGCTGCCCATACCACTCGCAGCATTGCCGCCCGCGGTCAGCAGGCGCGGGTTCGTGTGGGCCAGGCCCAGAAAAAATTGGTGGACCGTCGGCAACTGGCTCAGCCCAAGCAGGCCCTCTACATGGGTCAGGATCCGCTCGCGGTCATGCCTGCGCAGGACAAGGTCGCTCTGCTCATGGAGGTGGAGCGACTGGCCCGGGCACAAGACCCGAGGGTGACCCAGGTCATGGCCTCCTTGGCTGGTGAGTTCGATGTGGTGCTGGTCATGCGCAGCGATGGCTTGTTGGCCGCTGATGTGCGCCCACTGGTGCGACTGTCGGTGAGTGTGATTGTGGAGTCCAACGGCCGTCGCGAGCAGGGCTCAAGCGGTGGTGGTGGCCGTTACGACCTGCGGGTTTTTACACCCGACCGCCTGCAGGACTACGCCTGCGAGGCAGTTCGGCAGGCGCTGGTCAACCTAGAGGCCAGGCCGGCGCCCGCCGGCGTGTTGCCGGTGGTCTTGGGCCCTGGCTGGCCTGGGGTCTTGCTGCACGAGGCCGTGGGTCACGGCCTCGAGGGTGATTTCAACCGCAAGGGGTCCTCTGCCTTCTCCGGTCGAATTGGTCAACGGGTTGCGGCCAAGGGCGTCACGGTGATTGACGATGGCAGTCTGCCCGACCGTCGGGGTTCTTTGCACATGGATGACGAGGGCAATCCCACCGCCCGAAATGTTTTGATCGAAGACGGTGTTCTCTGTGGCTATCTTCAAGACGGCCTCAATGCCCGGCTGATGGGCGTTCCGGTCACGGGCAATGGCCGCAGAGAGTCTTATGCGCATCTGACCATGCCACGCATGACCAACACCTTCATGCTGGCGGGCGACCGGGATCCCCAAGAGATCGTCGCCTCGCTTGATCGTGGGCTCTATGCGGTGAACTTCGGCGGCGGCCAGGTGGACATCACCAGTGGCAAGTTTGTCTTTTCGGCCTCTGAGGCCTACTGGGTTGAGGGCGGCAAGATTCAGTATCCCGTCAAGGGCGCCACCATCATTGGCAATGGCCCCGACGCCCTGACTCGGGTCACCATGATCGGCAATGACCTGGCCCTGGACCCCGGCATCGGGACCTGTGGTAAGGAGGGTCAGAGCCTGCCTGTGGGGGTGGGGCAGCCCACCCTGCGCATCGAAGGGCTGACGATTGGCGGAACCGCCTAGTGGCATCGGTCAAGAGTCGGCCAGCCACTCGGACCTAGAGCTTGCCGACGTCTTGCAGTCGGCTTTTGTAGAATAGACCCATGTCCAAAACATCCAATCTGCGCATTCAGGCGATCAAGCCCTTGGTAACCCCCGACGAGTTGGTGGCCGAGATCCCATTGACGGAACAGACAGCCGAGGTGGTCACCGAGTCTCGCTCAGCCATTCATCGCATCCTTCACGAGATGGACGACCGGCTATTGGTGGTCATGGGGCCCTGTTCCATTCATGACCCCAAGGCCGGCCTGGAGTACGCCCACCGACTGCTGGAGCAGCGCAAGCGCTACGCCAAAGACCTCGAGATTGTCATGCGGGTCTACTTCGAGAAGCCCCGCACCACGGTCGGCTGGAAGGGTCTGATCAATGACCCACACCTGGATGGTTCTTTCGACATCAACACCGGCCTTCGCAAGGGCCGCGAGGTGTTGTCTCAGATCAACGCCATGGGCCTGCCAGCAGGGGTGGAATTCCTAGACGTCATCTCGCCTCAGTACATTGCTGACTTGGTGGCCTGGGGTGCCATTGGGGCGCGTACGACCGAATCTCAGGTTCACCGCGAACTCGCCTCTGGCCTGTCTTGCCCAGTCGGCTTTAAGAACGGCACCGATGGCAATCTCAAGATTGCCTATGACGCGGTCAAGGCCGCCTCGCATCCGCACCACTTCCTGTCGGTGACCAGCGAGGGCCGCACCGCCATTGTCTCCACTCGGGGTAACGAAGACTGTCACGTGATCCTGCGTGGCGGCAAACAACCCAACTTTGACGCGGCGAGCGTGGAGGCGGCCTGCAAAGATGCCGCCTCGTCCAACATGGCCTGCCGCCTCATGATTGACATGAGCCATGGCAACTCCAGCAAAAAGCCAGAAAACCAGTTGCCGGTCTCCAAGGCCATTGCCGATCAGCTGTCAGCTGGCGATCAGCGCATCTTTGGGGTCATGGTCGAGAGCCACCTGGTCTTTGGTCGGCAGGATCTAAAAGACGGCATGTCCCTGGCCGATCTCACCTATGGTCAGAGCATCACCGATGGTTGTATTGGCTGGGAAGACAGCCTGACCATCCTGGAGAACCTGGCGCAGGGCGTGCGCGACCGTCGAGTCAAGATCGCTCAGCAGGCGGCTTAGTGGTCGATCATTGGTCGATCACCGATCGACCCGCTGGCGGCTCACTCGCCACCGGTCTGCTGGCTCAGGCCCCCGGCCGACTCTAATCGCGTTGCCACAGCACATCTCCCTGGCCAAGCGCCCGGTTGATGCGCCTGGCCAGAATAAACAGCCAATCCGACAGGCGATTCAGATATTGCCGAAGCAGGGCGGTCTGGCTTTCGCCGTCCTCCAAGGCATGCCCCAATGCCGTCAGGCTGCGCTCAGCCCGACGGGCCAGCGTTCTGGCGATGTGACACTGGGCGG
>JBMSJG010000023.1:0-12676 GCA_049418645.1 Burkholderiaceae bacterium
CCAGGATTCCGCTGGCTGTCGAATGCTGGCTGGCCAGACCAGTCTGGCCCAGGCCATGACCGAATTGGCCAGCAGCAGCCTGGTGGTCTCAAACGACTCTGGCCTGATGCACATCGCCGCCGCCTTGGGTCGGCCCTGCCTCGGGCTCTATGGATCGACCAGCGAAGCCAGAACACCAGCCTTTGGCCTGAACTGGGAGGCCCTGTCCCTCCAGCTGCCCTGTCGCCCCTGTTATGACCGTCGGTGCCGGCTGGGCACAACCGCCTGCCTCCAGGAGCTCGGGCCCGAGCGGATCATCGAGGCTGCGCGAGCAAAAGGCTGGTGGCCAGACCAGTTAGACTTGCGCCATGCCCATTGATCATCACGATTTCATCCTGACCCTCTCCTGTCCCGATGCCAAGGGCGTCGTCTTTCGCGTGTCAGAGTTTCTGTTTGCCCATCAGTGCAACATTCTGGACTCTGCACAGTTTGGCGACGACGAGACCGGCCTCTTTTTCATGCGAGTGCACTTTGATGCACCTTCGGGCGCATCGGCCCAAAGTCTCTCCGACCGATTCCAGAGCGTGGCCCAGCCCCTGGCCATGCAGTGGTCTATCAGCCAGGCACAGAAGAAGGCCAAGACCTTAATCCTGGTCTCGCGGCACGGTCAGTGCCTCAACGACCTGCTCTTTCGAACGGCCAACGGCGCTCTGCCCATTGAGATTGTGGGCGTGGCCTCAAACCATCCAGACTTCAAGAGCCTGGTCGAACACCACGGCATTGCCTTTCATCACTTACCAGTCACACCCAACAACAAGTCCGAACAAGAGTCCGCTCTGCGTGAACTGGCAAAAGCCTCCCAGGTCGACCTGGTGGTGCTGGCTCGGTACATGCAAATTCTGTCACCCGAACTCTGTGCAGCCTGGTCGGGTCGGGCCATCAACATTCACCATTCATTCCTGCCCAGCTTCAAGGGTGCCAAGCCCTACGCACAAGCCTACGCCAGGGGCGTCAAAATCATCGGCGCCACATCGCATTACGTCACCACAGATCTGGACGAAGGGCCCATCATCGAACAGGACATCGAGCGCGTGGATCACACGCTCAACGCAACAGAGCTGGCCCGGATTGGTGGTGACATTGAATCGCGTGTCTTGGCCCGCGCCGTGCTCTGGCATGCCGAGCGCCGCATTCTGCTCAACGGCAGCAAGACCATCGTCTTTCGCTAGGCCTGATCCGGTCGGGATCCGGTCGGGATCCGATTGGCTGCCTCGACCCAAAGGTCAGGCTCGGTGGTTAAGGCAGCGGGTTCACCTTGGCCTCTTGGAGGCGCCGTCTAAAGACCGAGAGCCTGGCATCGATCTTGGAGAGCATGACAAAGTCGGCATCACCAGCGCGCCTGGCCATCTCCATCTGCTCGATGGCTGCCTGCCAACCACCCGACAGGGCGTATTGCTCGGCACTGGCCGCATGGGCGGCCGCCCGTCGATTCAACTGCGCGTTGGTCACGGCCAACAGACGCCAGGCCTCTGCATCGCTTGGCCATCGGTCGACGACCAGTTGAAGTCTCTGCAGAGATGCTGGTAGATCGTCAGGCTGCCCCGACTCCAGGCCCGCCCGGGCTGCAAGGCGAAGACCGGCCCGCAGAGAGACGGACCGTCCATGTCGATCCTGTAAGTCTTGACCAAGCGAGATGACCCGCCGATGGTCTTTCTGGGACCAGGCAGTGGCCTGGTCTAGATGAATCAGCAAGGCCTCGACCCATTGCGACTGACCAGCGGTCAGCGCCTGTTGGCGGGCCTGTCTGGCCGCATCGGCCGCCGAGAGTGGGTCGCGTCGAGCCAAGTGAGCCCAGGCCATGCCGTAATGCAATGCGGCGGCCTTGGCTGGCGACGCCCCTTTGAGTTCCTCGCGCATCAGACCGAGCATTCGATTGAGTCCATCCACCGACTGATCGGCCTGCGCCATCAAACGCGACCGAATCCAGGCGAACTCCACACTGTCTTGGACCGTCGTCTGCTGATGGGCTGGTCCCATCAGACCAAGCCGTCCCCGCATGTCAGCCACGCGCTCGCTGGTGAGCGGGTGGGTCCTTAGCCACGTTGGGGCCTGGCTCGACTCGTAGAACCGACCAGCCTGCATGAGCTTCTCAAAGAGCCCCACCATGCCTCGACCATCAAATCCGGCGCCGGTCAGCATGGAAAATCCCACCCGGTCAGCCTCTCGCTCAGCATTCTGAGAAAAGGCGAGTTGCTGACGAACGGCCACCGTCTGCCCGAGTGACAAGACCCCGGCGGCTGCATCGGCACTCTGACTAGCAGCCGCTGCCGCTAGGACGGCCGCCGCAATCATCCAGGCCGATGCCTGTCTCTGCTCGCCAAACATGCGCGCAATGTGCCGCTGGGTGACATGGCCGATCTCATGGGCCAAGACCGACATCAACTCTGATTCAGTCTGAGCGGCGGTCACCAGTCCCGTGTGAACGCCGACCCAGCCCCCAGGCAAGGCAAAGGCGTTGATGCTGTTGTCGCGCACCGGGAAAAAATAAAACTCCTGGGCTGAGAGGGCAGACGCACTGCCCCCAAGGCGATCCGTGAGACTGCCCTGAGAGACCGCCACGCGCAGCAGCCGCCAGGCCTGGGCCTGCAGATAATCCTGTAACTCTGGGTCGTCGAAGACCGCACCAGCTCTGACCAATTCGTGAAAAACGGCCTGTCCCAGGCGACGCTCGGCTGCCAAAGAGAGTTCGTCCACAGACGCCTCACCGAGCGCTGGCAGACCAGTCTGGGCGTGGCCTGCGATGGGAACTGCCAACGGGGCCAATCCCAGCCAGGCGGCCAAGCAAATCCTCGTTATCATGGGCATATGAATTCGTTGACGCATTTCAATGACCAGGGCCATGCCCATATGGTCGATGTCTCTGACAAGTCTGACACGGAACGAGTCGCTACGGCGACTGGCCGGATTCGCATGAAGCCCGAGACCCTTCAGGTGATTGCGTCAGGTCAGGCCAAGAAGGGGGACGTACTCGCCATTGCGCGCATTGCCGCCATCACCGCAGCCAAAAAAACCAGCGACCTCATCCCCTTGTGTCATCCGTTGATGCTGACCAAGGTAAGCGTCGATTTGGCCTGTCACCCAGAGGACCACGCCGTCTCCTGCACGGCAACGGTTGGCTTGACTGGCAAGACTGGCGTAGAGATGGAAGCGCTGACTGCGGTCAGTGTCGGTCTGCTCACGGTCTATGACATGGTCAAGGCCATCGACCGCGGCATGGTCATCGAATCGGTTCGGTTGCTCGAAAAAGCAGGGGGCCGCTCCGGCCATTGGCAGGCCGAGGGCTAGAAAAATAGCGTTGCCAGCCCGAGGAAGATAAAAAAGCCCATCGAGTCGGTGCTGAAGGTCAACAAGACCGACGAACCCATGGCAGGGTCCCGACCCAGTTTTTCCAGAATCAAGGGCACCACAATGC
This sequence comes from Burkholderiaceae bacterium, assembly GCA_049418645.1. Classification (GTDB taxonomy): domain Bacteria; phylum Pseudomonadota; class Gammaproteobacteria; order Burkholderiales; family Burkholderiaceae_A; genus Hahnella. The sequence goes on from JBMSJG010000023.1 coordinate 3,452, forward strand.
CAATCAAGGCTCCGATCAGCAGGTTGAGGACGATCGCCAGCATCATGGTGGCGCCCAGCAAGAAGCCCTGCGAGGTGTCTGAGTAGAGCCACCAGGCAAAGGCTCCTGCAATGCAGCCCCAGACCAGGCCATTGAGCAAGGCAATCGCAAGCTCCTTCTGGAAGAGTCGCTGCACATTGCTGGCGTTCATCTGACCCAGGGCCAGCGAGCGAATGAACAGGGTCATGGTCTGGTTGCCGGAATTGCCCGCCAGGCCAGCCACAATCGGCATGAGCGCCGCCAACGCCACCACTTTTTCGATGGTGCCCTCAAAGGCGCCGATCACCCGAGAGGCAAAGAAAGCGGTACAGAGGTTCAATGCGAGCCAGAGCCATCGGTTACGGGCTGAATCCCAGACCGAGGCAAACAAATCCTCTTCCTCGCGAAGACCGGCCTGGGCCAGAACATCGGAGTCGCTCTCTTCTTGAATGACGTCGACGGCCTCGGAAACGGTGAGACGACCGATCAGCCGACCAGACTCATCAATCACAGGCGCGGAGACCAAGTCGTAGCGCTGGAAAGCCTGGGCAGCATCGATGGCCTCATCCAGTGGTTTGAGCGATACCAGGTCGCGTCGCATAACGTCGGCCACAGCCGTCTCGGGCTCGTTGACCAACAACTGGCCGATGGGCAGAGATCCCAGCAGGCCCTCTTTGCGGTCGACGACAAAGACTTGGTCGGTGTGATCGGGCAGCTCGTCGAATCGACGCAGATAACGCAGCACAACCTCCAGCGTGACATCGTCGCGAATGGTGATCATGTCAAAGTCCATTCGGGCGCCAACGCTGTTTTCCGGGTAGGACATGGCGGCCCGAAGCTGCTCTCGCTCCTCCACCGACAGACCCTGACGAACACGCTCGACCACATCAAACGGCAGTTCATCGGCCAAAGCAGCCAGGTCATCTGGATCCAGTGCCTGTGCCATTCGAAGCAAGGCCTCGCGGGTCATGGATTCAATGAGCGGCTCTCGAACCGGCTCGGCCAGCTCCAGCATGACCTCGCCCCGCAAGCCATCGGGCACCAAGGGCCAGATCAGTTCACGTTGATGGCGAGGCAGTCCCTCGAGCACGTAGGCGATGTCTGCCACATGCAAAGCCTGGACCTTGGGCAAGAGGACTGCCGTCTGCTGCTTCAAGACCAATTGTTCGACCAAGGCCTTGCGGCTCTCATCGCCCGCAACCTGCTCGCGAGAGACCAGGTCGGACTCCACCTCAAACCGGTGGAGAAGCTCCTGAATCTCCTCGAGGGCCCGTTGACCCGCCTCGGCATCCCGCATCACGGGTGTCAGTGCAGAATCAATGGTCACGGCGGTCTCGGTCATGGTCTTACTCTAACCCAGCGGCCGCCGCCATTAGGTCCTGACGACAAGCCAGCAATACCGACAGCGTCTCGGGCCGCTGACCCTGCCAGCGTTCAAACGCCTCTGCCGCCTGCTCGACCAGCATGCCAAGGCCATCTGTCACCAGTTGGGCCCCTGCGTGGCTGGCTTGCTGCATGAAGGCCGTCGGCTGCGCGCCATACATCATGTCAACGACCAGTCGTGCCTGGCCAAAGATCCCGGGGCCGATCTCGAGCGTCTGTCCCTGCAGACTGGCACTGCTGGCATTGACCACCAGATCAAAAACCTGATCGCAACGTGGGGCCCCGGGGGCCAGGCTCTGCAGCCCATCGGCCTGCCAAGAAACCCCAGGATAAGCAACCGAGAAACGATCAACCAGCGCCTGGGCCTTGTCGACGGTGCGGTTCACCACGGTGACCGCCTGTATGCCTGCGGCCGCCAATGGGCCCAGCACACCAGCGGCCGCCCCTCCCGCACCGATCATCAAAAGCCTCAGCCCAGACAGGTCGGTCTGACCCAGGCTGCGCAGCATATCGGTCAGCAGGCCAAGGCCGTCGGTGTTGTCTGCCTGCCAGCCCTGATCGGTGCGAATCAAGGTGTTGACTGCACCGGCCTGACTGGCCAGCGTCGACATGGGCCATCGCTCTGATACAGCCAAGTCATACGCCAGGTGCTTGTGCGGCACCGTTAGATTAAGACCGGCATAGCCCTGCTCGTGTAGCCTCGCCAGACACTGAGACAAGTCTTCGGGCGGGACCCGAATCGCCTGATAGTCCATGGCCAGGCCAGTCTGCTCGGCAAAGGCCTGGTGAATAAAGGGGGACTTGCTGTGGGCAATCGGGTCGCCTAGCACTGCATAACGACCCACTGAATCCGTCTGCATGATTCGAATCACCTTGCCTTGAAGTGAGATGTCGAGTGGATCAAAACCGGTGACCGCGACTTCGAGTTCTGTTCCCGCCGGCAGGCTGGTCAGTGCAAGCCTGAGCACGGCAGGGGCTGCCTTCAATCGCACCACAGACTCGGTCCGGGTGGCAACCGCCAACATGGTGTTGGCTGGGCTCACCTGAGCCGTCTGCCAGGCCTCGCCGGAGAGCCCCAGCTGCTGACCAAACCACCGCCCCGTCCAGTAGCGCTCCATGCTGGACTGAAACTCTGCATACCGGTCGTAGACTGCATCAAAGTGGGCTACATCGGCAAATAAGTTGGCATCCCCGCCTTTGAAGGCTGGTCGGCCATGACCCAGGATGCTCAACAATTGCCACTGGTTCACCAGGTCTGAGTATCGACGCAATGGCGATGTGGACCAGGCGTAGTGAGAGACGCCCAGGCCTTGGTGAGGACCCGGCGAGGTCTGCATGCGAACACGACCCATTGACTGACAACGGTAGACGCCTGGCAGCTGACCAAGGGCCAGGGTCTCCCCCCAGGTCACGTTGGTGAGGATCATGAACTCGGAGACCAAAAGATCCAGGGCAGAACCGCGCTGGCGGGTCTGGATGTCGACATCGGCCAGGGCCAGTGCAGCCGCCCGAGGATGGTCCTGCCAGCGCAGACGGATGCCGTAGTCCAGACGAGCCGCCGGCTCTGGCCGGCCACGAACGGCCTCTCTTCGAGCCCGACAGGACAGGGCGAGTTGATGCAAGACGGTAAGGTCTGACCATGGCAGTCGACCTCTGGCGGCCTCTCTGGCCTCGGGCGAGGTCGATGGATCCACAGCGACCGATAGATCCTCCTCCCAGTCGCCATGGCGAATGTTTCGGCTGATCTGCACCATCTCGAACCTTGTGACGTGAGACAAGCGATCGCCCTTGGCGTCGAACTCAACGTAAAGCGAGACCGCCGGTCGCCAATCGGATTCATCGAGAGAGGCCAGGGCAATGACCTGGGCCGGCAGCATGGTGATCTTGTCGCCAGGAAAGTAGACCGTGGAGGCACGGTCTCGGGCCAACTGCGCCAGGGGATCATCGGGTGCCAACAGTGCTCCGGGTGCCGCAATGTGAATACCGACCCGCCAGCCGCCATGATCTAGGGCCTCGCAAGAGAACGCATCATCGACCTCAGTCGTCGCCTCGTCATCAATCGAGTAGGCCCCCAGCGGCGCCCGCGGTAGGCTCTGGGCCAGTGCTGACAAACGCCCTTGCAGGGCATGGAGATCGCCATCCTGCAGGGGATGCTCACGCCCACCAGGAAAACACTCCGTCATAAAACGACTCAGGTGCAAGGCATAGGCCGATTCCACCACCCCCAGCCGCATCAACAAGGCCGCTGGCGTTACTTGGGATTGATGTGCGGCAGCTGACAAGGCCTTGAAGGCCACCGACTGCTTGTCTGGTTTGATCAACAGGCTCATGGCCTGCCGGGCGATCTCCTCTGGGCACTGGCCATCCATCAGCGCCTGGGTGAAGGCCTGTTCCTGCTCGGCCATGGCCGCACGCTTGGCCGCACCAGCCAGGGCCGCCTGAAGTGCCTCTGGCGGTGCACTCTTGAACTGACCCTTACCCTTTCGGTAGAAGTACATCGGCGCCTGATGCAGCGAGATCATCAAGCCTGCCAGTTCAATGGCCGAGACTTGCTGGCCAAAGACCTCTGGTGCAAAGGCATCGGCAGTGAAGACATCGCCGGGCGCGCACTGCCACAAAAAATCTGGCTCGAGCTCATCGGCCACCCGTTGAGCCTGCTCAAGAAATTGCGCCACCTGAGAATCGTCCTTGGCCTCAAATCGCACCAAGACTTGGTTGGCCTTGACCTTGACGCGTCGGCCTGTTGTCAGGCTGACTTGGTCAGCCCCAGCGGCACTGCTGATGACCAGGCCCACCTTGAGTCCGCCGGATTCCTCAAAAAACACGCCACCAGACATCGCCGCTAGCGCTCCGCCAATCGGCTGAGCAGTCGCTCATGCAGGCCGCCAAAACCACCATTGCTCATGACCAGAATCTGATCGCCAGCTCGGGCCTGCTCAACAATGGCGGTAATCAGGTCATCCAGTTGTTCACGCACGCAGGCTCGCGGGCCAAGGCTAGCAAGCGCCTGTTCCAAAGACCAGTCCAACCCGCCCGAGTAGCCAAAGACCAGATCGGCCTGACTCAGACTGCCAGGTAGTTGGTCGCGCATCACCCCCATCTTCATGGTGTTGGATCGCGGCTCAATCACCGCCAAGATCCGCTGCCCAGTCGTCAATTGACCAGCCAGGCCTTGGAGAGTGGTCTGAATGGCGGTGGGGTGATGGGCGAAGTCATCCCAGACGCGGATGCCGGCCGACTCGCCACGAAGCTGCATCCGTCGCTTCACCCCCGGGAAGCTGGCAATCGCTGCCATGGCCTGGTCAGCCGAGACACCGAGTGACAGGGCCGCCCCCAGAACCGCTAACGCATTGGCACGGTTGTGCTCACCCCAGAGAGGACTCACCAGTTGGCCCAGGCGACGTCCGTCCTGATAGACATCAAAGGTCTCCCGGCCAGCAGGGGCCGTTTGCTCAGCACTCATCGGCTTGGCGCGGCTTGAGTTCACCAACTGGCTTGGCACTTTGGCATGGAGCCCTTGGTCCTCGTTAAACCAGGTCACCGGGGTGTAGCACGCGCGTCCAATGACGCGACGCAAAGCCTCACTCTGCCCGTTGACGACGAGACAACCCTCGGACGGGAGGGTGCGAATCCAATGGTGAAACTGAGTCTCAATGGCCGCCAAGTCCGCAAAGATGTCGGCATGGTCGAACTCGAGGTTGTTGAGAATGGCGACCTGCGCCCGGTAATGCAGAAACTTCGATCGCTTGTCAAAGAAGGCTGTGTCGTACTCATCGGCCTCGATCACAAAGACCCCATCCGGCCGACCCATTCGAGCTGAGACGCCAAAACCCTCTGGAACGCCACCAATGAGAAAGCCTGGCGCCAGCCCCGCCTGATCCAGTACCCAGGCGAGCAATGAACTGGTGGTGGTCTTACCATGGGTGCCCGCTACCGCAGCGACCGGCCGACCGGCCATGACGTGCTCAGCCAGAAAAGCGGGGCCGGACGTCATCGGAAGGCGCTGGTTCAAAATGGCCTCGATGAGTGGCAGGCCACGACGGGCCACATTGCCCACCACCCACAGGTCCGGCCTTAGGGCGAGCTGGTCAGCCTCAAATCCTTGGATGAGTTCAATGCCACTGGCGACCAGTTGGTCACTCATGGGGGGGTAGACGTTGGCATCACAGCCAGTCACCCGATGGCCCATGGCCTTGGCGAGTTGGGCCAGACCCCCCATAAAAGTCCCGCAAATGCCGACTATGTGTATATGCATGCGGCATTGTATCGAGCGGGCATAATCCCTCCATGTCGGATCTAAAAGAAGAGATCGCTGTTCAGGCCGCCGCAGCCATCGTCGAGGACGGCCTGGACTACTGGTCCGCCAAACAACGGGCCTATGCCAGCCTGACCGGACACCGAGGTGGTCGAATCGCCCGGGAGGATCTGCCCACAAACGAGCAGATCCAGCTGGCCATCAGGGAACACCTGGCGATCTACGAGCCGGAGGCCCATGCTGAGCGTCTGCGGGATCGACAAGCCAGTGCCGAGCGACTGATGCGTCAACTCACTGGCTTTGATCCATGGCTCCTAGGTGCCCTGGCTGAGGACTTGGCCCTGGTCCACAGCGGGATTCAACTCGCCTGTGTTGATGAGTCGGCCAAAGACTTGGGCATTTGGCTGCTCAACCAGGGGTTATCAGCGGAGGCGACCAGCCTTCCCAACCCCTCTGGGGCGGGTGAGGTCGAGGCTCTGCAATTTGAGTGGGAGGGCACGCCCACCACCATCCGCGTCGTACCCAGAGCCCAAGGTCTGCGCAACCAAGGCGGCATCCAGCTGTCAGAGCTGCAGGCCCGTCTGCACAAGGAATAACGAAGTCATGTCGTCAAAAAAAGCCCTCGTTGGTGTTGTGATCCTCGCCCTGCTAGCGGGCGTCGGCATCGGGATCTGGCGGCTGAGCCCCCATCCCGCGGCCTCAGCGGGGTGGCTTTTTGAGCTCTCCTACCCCCAGCCCGACGGCAAGCCCCTGCCCCTGAGCGAGGCCAGAGGACAGCTCACCGTGGTGAACTTCTGGGCCACCTGGTGCCCACCCTGCGTCGAAGAAATGCCAGAACTTTCACGAATTCACGCCCAAATGTCGTCTTCTAACATTAAAGTGATTGGATTGGCGGTTGACTCGCCATCTCCGGTCAAATCATTCCTGCAAGAAAGGCCTGTCAGCTATCCCGTGGCTATCGTGGGGGCAGCTGGCTCGGAGATGGCCAAAAAGCTGGGGGCTTCGGTGGATGCCCTTCCCTATACCGTGCTCATCGATGCCAACGGGCGCGTGACCCACCAAAAACTTGGTCGAATCAAAGAAGATGAACTAAGAAACTGGATAAAAGAGGCGAAATAAACTCTTTTAGGGCTTTGACCCCACCAGGGTTGGGGTAAACTCTGAACCGTCGCAACGACCTTTCAGAGGCCATGCAAAACAAAAAAATCTGGGTCCTGCATGGGCCCAACCTCAACCGGCTTGGACTTCGAGAGCCGGAGATTTACGGCTCCACCACCCTCGAGCAGATCAACCAGTCCCTGACCAGCCGAGGACCATCCAAAGGGTTTGATATTCAGTGCCACCAGAGTAACCACGAAGGGGCCCTGATCGATTTGATTCATCGAGCGCCAGAGGCTCAAGTGGCCGGTTTTGTCATCAACCCGGCCGCTTTTACCCACACCAGCGTTGCCCTGCGAGACGCCCTGGCTGCCGTGGCCCTGCCCTTTGTTGAGGTTCACATCAGCAATGTCTACCGTCGCGAGCCCTTTCGACACCAGTCCTACTTTTCCGATTTGGCCCTGGCCGTGATCTGCGGCTTCGGCCCCAATGGCTACAACCTGGCGCTGGACCACCTCATGGCCCAGCTTGAACCTGCTTCCTAGAAAAGGGGTCTTCCCATGGATCTTCGTAAACTCAAAACCCTGATCGACCTGGTGGCCGAATCTGGCATCGCCGAACTCGAAATCACCGAGGGCGAGGGCAAGGTCAAAATCGTCAAATCCGCAGCCCAGACCGGTGCCGTCGGCTATGCGCCTGCCACCACCGTGATGATGCCGACGCCCACCGCCACGCCGGCCACGCCCGCACCGGCTGCAGCCAGCCCTGCTGCTGAGGTCGCGCCAGCGCCAGCCGCCGCCCCCGCTGGCCATCGACTGGCATCCCCCATGGTCGGCACCTTCTACCGAGCCTCCTCGCCAGGCGGCTCGCCCTTTGTGAGCATTGGAGACGCCGTGAGCGAAGGCCAGACCCTTTGTGTCATCGAGGCCATGAAGCTGATGAACGAGATCCCAGCAGACAAGACTGGTGTGATCAAAGAAATCCTGGTGGAGAACGGTCAGCCCGTTGAATTCGGTCAGGCCCTGTTTGTTATCGGCTAAGGCGGGCACATGGCATTGTTCGAAAAAGTTCTCATCGCCAATCGCGGTGAAATTGCATTGCGCATCCAACGGGCCTGCCGAGAACTGGGCATCAAAACCGTGGTGGTTCACTCAACGGCCGACACCGAAGCCAAGTACGTCAAGCTCGCGGACGAATCGGTCTGTATTGGGCCACCCCCCTCGCGGGAGAGTTACCTCAACATACCGGCGATCATTGCGGCGGCAGAGGTGACGGATGCGGAGGCCATTCATCCCGGCTACGGTTTCCTCTCAGAAAACGCTGATTTTGCAGAGCGGGTTGAGCAGAGCGGCTTTCAATTTATTGGCCCAACCGCGGAGGTTATCCGCATGATGGGCGACAAGGTGGCCGCCAAAAAAGCCATGATCGCAGCCGGTGTGCCCTGTGTGCCCGGATCCGAGGGCGCCTTGCCAGACGACCCCAAAGAGATTGTTCGCTGCGCTCGCGCAGTGGGATATCCCGTGATCATCAAGGCCGCCGGTGGCGGTGGTGGCCGCGGCATGCGGGTGGTACACACCGAAGCAGCCCTGATCAATGCCGTCAATACCACCAAGGCAGAGGCTGCAGCAGCTTTTAACAATCCCGAGGTCTACATGGAGAAATTCCTGGAGAACCCTCGGCACATCGAAATTCAAATCCTTGCAGACCACCACGGCAACGTGATCCACCTGGGTGAGCGAGACTGCTCCATGCAGAGACGCCACCAGAAGGTGGTCGAAGAGGCCCCGGCCCCCGGGCTGTCTCAGAAGCTCCGGGACAAGATCGGGCAACGCTGCGCAGATGCCTGCAAAAAGATTGGCTATCGTGGCGCGGGTACCATCGAGTTCTTGTTCGAGAACGACGAGTTCTACTTTATTGAGATGAACACTCGGGTACAGGTGGAACACCCTGTGACGGAATTCATCACCGGTGTCGACATTGTTCAGGAGCAGATTCGGGTCGCCAGCGGCCAGAAATTAAGGCTCAGGCAGAAGGATGTGGTCTTCAAGGGCCATGCCATCGAGTGCCGGATCAACGCAGAGGACCCCTTCAAGTTCACGCCATCGCCTGGCCGAATCCAGACCTGGCACATGCCCGGAGGCCCCGGCATTCGAGTGGACTCCCATGCCTACGCCAATTATGTGGTTCCCCCTCATTACGATTCGATGATCGGCAAGATCATCAGCTACGGAGACACTCGGGAGCAGGCCATGGCCCGGATGAGCATCGCCCTATCTGAGGTGGTGGTAGAGGGCATCTCCACCAATGTGCCCCTGCATCGGCGAATCATGCGAGACACCCATTTCGAAGACGGTGGCACCTCGATTCATTACCTCGAGCACATGCTGGCCAACGATGTCTAAGGCGCTGGGTCAGTCGTCTGACCAGACGGCCGCCCCCAGCATGGTCTCGGAGATTGTCTTCGACTTGCG
>JBMSJG010000024.1:0-12394 GCA_049418645.1 Burkholderiaceae bacterium
ATCGCATCTTGGTTCAACTCAAAGCGGAAGTCTGACTCCGTCACAGGCGAAGCACGCCCTGAGGCCTGCCCTGCTGCCAGGGCTGGCACAAAGCCCTCTGCCGCGGGTTGCGCTGCCAGCTCTGTGAGCAACTCAGGGCTGACCGTCAGCAGGTCGCAGCCGGCCAGCGCCATGACCTGCGCCGTGTTACGAAAGCTAGCGCCCATGATTTGGGTCTGGATGCCCTGGGACTTGTAGACCTGAAAGATGCGCTGGACAGACTGAACACCAGGATCCTGATCGGCTGAGTCCCAGGTCTGACCCTTGGCCTTGGCCCAGTCACTGATTCGTCCGACAAATGGGGAAATCAGGGTCGCACCAGCATCAGCGCAGGCCATGGCTTGGGCCATGGAAAAGAGCAGGGTCAGATTGCAGGCAATGCCCTCACGCTCCAGTTGTCTTGCTGCGGCGATACCCTCCCAGGTTGAGGCAATCTTGATCAAGACGCGCTTGGGATCTGCGCCCGCCCGCTCGTATGCCCGAACAATCGCCATGGCCTGCGTAATCGTCGCCTGGGTATCAAAAGACAGGCGGGCATCCACCTCGGTGGAGACACGTCCTGGGATGATGCTCAGAATTTCGCAGCCAAAGGCCACCAACAAATCCAGGACCCGCTGGTCCAATGAGTCAACTGGCTTGGATCGATCCAAGACCGAACGCATCAAGTCCTGGCCACTGGGCGTCGTAACGGCCTTGAGGATGAGGCTGGGGTTGGTGGTGGCATCCTGAGGCTGATACTGCGCCATCAGATCAAAACGGCCGGTATCGGCCACCACCGTGGTGAATTGCTTGAGAAGTTCAAGGGCAGAACGTGGCTGGCTCATGGCAGTCTGGTCAATCAGATCAATCGAACAAGACATGATGATGCCCGAAACAAAAAAAGCCTTGCCACCGGGGCAAGGCTTTTTGAGACAGCCTGAGAAGATTAAGTCAGCATGTCGGCCCAGATGTTCTGAGCCCAACCCAGAGCATAGGCCCCTTCGAGCTCATTGGCCTCCTTGGATAGACCACCCGCCCCCTTGGCAGGCTCGTAGGTTTTCTTCTCGGGGTTCCACTGGTGCACGCTGGCGACGTGCACCACCTTACTCTCGGTGGTAAAGCTGTAGCAGGTGTTGGCCATGGTGATGGGCATGGGCTGACGGCCATTCATCAATTCCACGATCGCGGCCGCTGCAGCCTTGCCGTGCTGGTTGGCCATGTGGCCAGACTTGGGCATGCCGGGAGCCGAGAAGGTGGAGTCACCGAGCACGTGAACATTCTTGTGGGCCGTGGATTCCATGGTCAGCCAATCAATGCCACACCAAAGGTTGTTGACGTTGACCAGACCTGAGGCTCTGGCAATGTCCCCAGCCGCCTGTTGGGGGACAACGTTCAGAACGTCACCCTTGATCTTGTCACCCAATTCGGTGGACAGGGTCTTGGATTTCGCATCCACCGCCACCACGTTCATGTTGGGCCGGTATTCCACGATGCCCTTGTAGTTCTCTTCCCAGGCCTTGAGAAACAGACCCTTCTTGGAGACGATGTCTGGGTTGGCATCGAGCAGCAGGACCTTGCTCTTGGGCTTCTCACGCTTAAAGTAGCCAGCAACCTGGCAGGCGCGCTCGTAAGGTCCCGGGGGGCAACGATAAGGCGCCTTGGGAACGGTCAAGATGAAAGTACCGCCATTGGGCATGGCCTCGAGCTGGGCCCGCAGGGCGACCGTCTGGGCACCCGCCTTCCAGGAATGCAGAACCGTCTTACGAGCCTCCTCTGTGAGACCATCGATGGAATCCCACATGAAGTCGGTACCGGGAGAGACGACCAGACGGTCGTACTTGAGATCGGCGCCCTTGCGCATGGAGACCGTCTGTTTGACGGGATCGATCTTGGTCACCTCGTCATTGATCACCACCACGCCTTTGGACTTGAGTCCATCGTAGCCGCGAGTGATGTATGACATCTTCTGCACGCCACCAATCACCAGGTTAGAGATGGGGCAGGAGTAGAACTCCTTCTCGCGCTCGATCAGAACCACTTCAATGGCGCCTTCACCCCACATGTTGATGTACTTGGCGGCCGTCGAGCCACCGTAACCGCCACCGATAACGACGACCCGGCCTAATTTCTTGCCAGACGCGCTGGAGGATCCGCCTGTGGCACAGCCCGAGAGGGCTGAAACACCACCGAGTACTGCCGCCCCTGCGCCGGCCTTTAGAAGTCCACGGCGTGCTTCGATTGTTTTTGTAGTCATGCTGGTCTCCTTGGAACCCTGTTTATTTCTGGCTGGCGAAGAAAGTCGCCATGGCCTCTAACTGTGCATCGGTGTAGCCCTTGGAGAGCTGATGCATGATGGTCGCTGGACGCTTATCCGACTGGAAATCTTTCATCGTGGCGATGAATTTGGCCTTGTCGTAGCCAGCCAGACTGGCCTGACCGCCGTTGCTCTTGCCGTTGGTGCCATGACAATTGGCACAGGTTGCGGCCAGGTATTGAGCCTTGGCCAGGCTAGAGGCCTGCGCTGCGCTGGTGAATCCCAGGGCCGCTACCAGACAGAGTGCTAGGGGTACGCGGTGCATAGAGTCTCCTCTCCTTATGTTTTTATGCGCATACAAAGTGTCAACAAAAAAAGACCATGACGCAAGTCAAATTCTTTTTGCTTTGCAGCATGTTGGCATGAAAAAACCCACCGGCTTGTGACCGATGGGTTTTTGCTTTTGACTGAAAGTAGAGACTAAGACTGTTCGGCCGGTTCTGACTTGGCGTTGCGTCCACGAGGCCGCCCCGCCCTGCTAACTGGCTTGTCCTCCGGTTCGACAGCCTCTGCCGACGCCGCTGAGGACTCAGCGATGTTCAGAACCACCTGCTGCTGGTCGTCCAAATCAATGTCAACACGCCCACCATTGGCCAATCGACCAAACAGCAGTTCATCGGCCAGAGCCCGTCGAATCCTGTCCTGAATGATCCGCTGCATGGGGCGCGCGCCCATGGCGGGATCGAACCCTTCTTTGGCCAGGTACTTGCGCAACTGGTCACTGAACGACGCCTCAACCCGCTTGTCATGCAACTGGGATTCGAGTTCGATCAGGAACTTATCGACCACGCGCAGGATGATCTCCTCGTCCAGGGCCCTGAAGGAGACCACTGCGTCGAGACGGTTTCGGAACTCCGGTGTGAAGACGCGTTTGATCTCTTCGAGTTCGTCTCCAGTCTGACGGCTGTTCGAGAACCCAATGGTGCGCTTGCCCAAGACATCCGCGCCCGCATTGGTGGTCATGATGATGATCACGTTGCGGAAATCGGACTTACGACCGTTGTTGTCAGTCAGCGTGCCATGGTCCATGACCTGGAGCAGGATGTTGAAGATGTCTGGGTGGGCCTTCTCGATCTCATCAAGCAGCAAGACCGCATGAGGCTTCTTGTGAACCGCCTCGGTCAACAGGCCGCCTTGATCAAAGCCAACGTACCCCGGTGGCGCCCCGATGAGCCTGGAGACGGCATGTCGCTCCATGTACTCCGACATGTCAAAACGAATCAACTCGATGCCCAACAAATAGGCCAACTGCTTGGCAACTTCGGTCTTACCGACGCCGGTTGGGCCGCTGAACAGGAACGAGCCGATGGGCTTGTCCGGACGACCCAAGCCGGAGCGCGACATTTTGATCGCAGCTGCCAAGGCGTCGATGGCTGCATCCTGGCCAAAGACCACATTCTTGAGATTCCGGTCGAGCTTAGCGAGCACCTGACGGTCATCCGTATTGACCGTCTGAGGCGGGATGCGAGCGATCTTGGCGACAATGTCTTCAATCTCGGACTTTCCGATCGTGCGCTTTTGCTTGCTCTTGGGAAGAATCCTCTGAGCGGCACCCGCCTCGTCGATGACATCAATGGCCTTGTCGGGCAGGTGCCGATCGTTGATGTACTTGGCTGACAACTCCGCCGCCGCCAAGAGGGCCGCCACCTGGTATTTGACGCCATGGTGTTCCTCAAACCGGGACTTCAGACCCTTCAGAATCTGAATGGTCTGATCCACCGTGGGCTCGTTGACATCAATCTTCTGGAACCGACGCGAGAGGGCGTGATCTTTCTCAAAGATGCCCCGGTACTCGGTGTAAGTCGTTGCCCCAATGCAGCGCAGTTGTCCTGACGATAGAGCGGGCTTGAGCAGATTGCTGGCATCGAGCGTGCCGCCCGATGCAGAGCCTGCACCAATCAAGGTGTGAATCTCATCAATGAATAAAACCGAGTGAGGCTGGGCCTTGAGCTGCTTGAGCACCGCCTTGAGCCGCTGCTCAAAATCGCCACGGTATTTGGTTCCGGCTAGCAGAGCTCCCATGTCCAGGGCATAGACCACGGCCTGGTCCAGAATCTCCGGCACCTGACCCTCTGTAATTCGCCAAGCCAACCCCTCGGCGATGGCGGTCTTGCCCACACCGGCCTCGCCGACGAGCAGGGGGTTGTTTTTGCGACGGCGACAGAGGACTTGAACCACCCGCTCAACCTCGTATTCCCGTCCGATCAATGGATCAATCTTGCCCTCTGCCGCCAGCTTGTTGAGATTGACGGTGTACTGGTCGAGCGCAGTGGGCTGTGGGGCCGAATTGCTGGCCGATGCCTGAGACTCGGACTCGGGCGCTGCGGGCTCCTCGGTGCCGTTGGGCGGAACCTGCCCAGCCTTGGTAATGCCATGTGCGATGAAATTGACCACATCCAGCCGCGTCAGGCCCTGCTGATGCAGGAAATAGACTGCGTGCGAATCCTTCTCACCAAAAATCGCCACCAAGACGTTGGCGCCTGTGACTTCCTTCTTGCCGTTCGAAGTCGATTGGACGTGCATGATCGCCCGTTGAATAACCCGCTGGAAGCCCAGGGTCGGTTGGGTATCCACGTCGTCAGCCCCAGCGACAATGGGCGTTGACTCGGTAATGTGATGAATCAGGCTTTTACGCAGCGCATCCGAATCCACGGCACAGGCCCGCAGAATCTCAGCCGCGCTTGGGTTGTCCAGCAGGGCTAGCAGCAGGTGCTCAACGGTAATGAACTCATGTCGCTGCTGGCGGGCCTCGACAAAGGCCATGTGCAGACTGACTTCTAACTCCTGTGAAATCATGCTTCCTCCATCACGCACTGCAAAGGGTGTTGATGCATTCTCGAAAAACCGTTGACCTGCTCTACCTTAGTCTCTGCGACCTCTTTGGTGAAGACCCCGCAGACACCCCGGCCCTCGCGATGGACGCGAAGCATGACGTCTGTTGCTTTTTCACGATTCATTGAAAAGAATTTTTGCAGAACTATGACCACAAATTCCATCGGGGTGAAATCGTCATTCAGCAGCCAGACCGTGTACTGGGGCGGTGGGGCGAGCGTTTCAGGCCGCTTGAGCGTGGCAACTGACCCGTCGTCAGCGGGGTTTTCAGGGGAAAAGACAGGTCTTTTTGTGGCCATGCGGAAATTTTAGGCACAAATTCGTTGGACAAACCCCTTGGCATTCCATATATTCGAGGGTGGTAGTGCATCGCGCATGCCATGTTGGGGTTCCACTTGACGTGCGGTTTTTATTGTTTCTTTTTTAAAAGGTAGGAAAGCAGGAATGTCTACAGGTACAGTCAAGTGGTTTAACGACGCCAAAGGTTTTGGTTTTATCACCCCCGACGAGGGCGGCGAAGATGTTTTCGCCCACTTCTCGGCTATCCAAACCAATGGATTCCGCTCACTCAAAGAAGGCCAAAAGGTGCAGTTCGACATCATCCAAGGCCCCAAGGGTAAGCAAGCCTCCAACATCGTTCCCCAGGGTTAATCTGGCACGATTCAGGCTGCCCCCTCTTGCAGGGGATGGCCAACAAAAAAGCCCGGCTCTGCCGGGCTTTTTTGTTGGCTCAACACAAGGCTTACATCTGCTCAATCATCACGTCGCCAAAGCCGGAGCAGGATACCTGGGTGGCCCCATCCATCAGTCGGGCAAAGTCATAGGTGACGCGCTTGGTGGAGATGGCCTTCTCCATGGCTGAGATGATCAGGTCCGCCGCCTCAAACCAACCCATGTGACGCAGCATCATTTCGGCCGACAGAATCAAGGAACCGGGGTTCACATAGTCTTTGCCGGCATACTTGGGCGCGGTACCGTGTGTAGCCTCGAACATCGCCACGTTGTCCGAGAGGTTGGCACCTGGAGCAATGCCAATGCCACCGACCTGGGCGGCGAGCGCATCCGAGACGTAGTCACCGTTGAGGTTGAGGGTGGCAATCACGCTGTACTCGGCCGGGCGCAACAAGATCTGCTGCAAGAAGGCATCAGCGATCGAGTCTTTGATGATGATCTCTTTACCGGTCTTGGGGTTTTTGAAGGCACACCAAGGTCCACCGTCAACCAATTTGGCGCCAAACTCCTTTTGCGCAAGCTCATAGGCCCAATCCCTAAAACCACCTTCGGTGTACTTCATGATGTTGCCCTTGTGAACGATCGTCACTGAAGGCTTGTCGTTGTCAATGGCGTACTGCATGGCCTTGCGCATGAGGCGCTCGGTGCCTTCACGGGAGACTGGCTTGATGCCAATGCCACTGGTTCCGGGGAAGCGAATTTTCTTCACGCCGAAGTCCTTGATCAGAATGTCGATGAGTTTCTTGGCCTCGGCCGACTCTGCCTGATACTCAATACCAGCGTAGATGTCCTCGGAGTTCTCACGGAAAATGACCATGTTGGTCTTTTCGGGTTCCTTCAGAGGGCTGGGCACACCGGCAAAGTAGCGAACCGGACGCAGGCAGACGTAGAGGTCCAGTTGCTGGCGCAGCGCTACGTTCAACGAGCGAATACCACCCCCGACCGGTGTGGTCAGAGGGCCTTTGATCGAGACCACGTACTCCTTCAGGGCCTCGAGAGTCTCTTCCGGTAGCCAGACGTCGGGCCCGTAGACCTTGGTAGATTTCTCACCGCAAAAAATCTCCATCCAGGCGATCTTCCGTTTCCCCCCGTAGGCCTTGGCAACGGCGGCATCGACCACCTTGATCATGACCGGCGAGATGTCTACGCCGGTCCCATCACCCTCGATGTAGGGAATAATCGGGTTGTTCGGTACGTTGAGCGAGAAATCAGCATTAACCGTAATTTTTTGGCCCTGACTGGGCACCACAATCTTGCTTGACACGGCGGATCTCCTTGGATGGGGAAAATTTTCTGAGGTGAACGCATTCTAAACTGTGGCAGGCCGCCAGTTAAATTTTTACAAATTTAATTCATAGCAATAAAGCTTCCACAAACCGCCAACCACGCTATATAGTTGCGACGCGCTCTCGCGTAGAGCGTTCTTACTTAACCATCGAGGACATTATGAAAACGTTGATCGCTGCTCTGGCCGCTGGCCTGTTCGCTACCGCTTCTATCGCTCAGACCGCTGCTCCTGCTGCTCCTGCTGCTCCCGCCGCAGAGAAGAAAGTAGAGAAGAAGGCCGAGAAGAAAGCTGACAAGAAGGCTGACAAGAAAGCCGAGAAAAAAGCTGAGAAGAAAGAAGAAGCCAAGAAGTAAGCGCTTCTGATTCAAGGTTCTGTCCACCGGATAGAACCTTGTCTCGACAAAGCCTCTGACGGTTCTCCGCTAGAGGCTTTTTTTATTTATGCTCGTTACATGGCCCAGGTTTCGAACCCCACCAACCCTCCAACGTCACTCGACTGGTCCGAGCTGGCCAATCCATCGCAGGGCCGCCGGGTCCCATCCGTTACTGGCTCGGTACTGCGGTTGGTCCTCAGCGTCGGCCTCGGCTTCGGCCTGACGCTCGCTCAGGCGACCGCTCAGACCGACCCAAAGACCATCACCCTAAACCTCAAATCATTTCAGGTACAGGCCGAGGTCGCGGACCGACCGGCCAGCCGCGCCAGAGGTCTCATGTACCGAGAGTCACTCCCCGATAACCAAGGCATGCTCTTTGTCTTTGATACTCCCAGTCGGCAATGCATGTGGATGAAGAACACGCCGTTGCCCCTATCGGTCGCTTTCATCAAGGCAGACGGCCGGATTGCCAACATCGCCCAGATGCAGCCTCAGACCGAGACGATCCACTGTGCCAGTGAGGATGTCCTGTATGCCCTAGAGATGACGCAGGGCTGGTTCTGGAGCAGAGCCATTAAACCTGGCGATTCTGTACTGGGTCTGCCCAAACCCTAGAATCGGCCCTCCTCCGACAAACTCAAGGAGGAACCGGCACGCCAATGACAGTGGGCTGCCGAGGCAGCCCACATTCCACCGTCATTCGGTAACGAGGGTTAGCCGAAGTTCTTGGCTACAAAATTCCAGTTCACCAAAGCCCAGAAGGCAGTCATGTAGTCCGGCCGACGGTTGCGGTAATCCACGTAGTAGGCGTGTTCCCAGACGTCACAGGTCATCAGGGGCTTGTCAGCACCCGTTAAGGGCGTTGCGGCATTGCTGGTGTTCACGATCTCAAGGCTGGCGTCGGACTTTTTAACCAGCCAGGTCCAGCCACTTCCAAAGTTGCCAACGGCACTCTTGGTGAAGGCGTCCTTAAAGGCCTCAAAGCTGCCCCATTTGGCATTGATCGCCGCAGCGAGGGCACCGGTGGGCTGGCCACCCGCATTGGGTGCCAGGCAATGCCAGTAGAAGGTGTGGTTCCAGACCTGAGCAGCGTTATTGAACACACCCCCCGAGGACTTGCGAACGATGTCTTCCAGAGAGGCGGATTCAAACTCCGTGCCCTTGATCAGGTTGTTCAGGTTGGTCACATAGGTCTGGTGGTGCTTACCGTAGTGAAACTCCAACGTTTCTTTCGAGATGTGCGGTGCCAGTGCATCCATTGCATATGGCAAGGCGGGCAAGCTGTGTTCCATGGAGGATCTCCTGTTTTTTTGTTGAGCCTAACAGCCTGACATTATGACCAGAAGCGCGTTCAAAAACGCGGGGCCGTCGAAAGGGTTTCCACCTTGACGCCAAGCTCGCCGTCTTGCAACACCACCTGCATGGCCTGGCCGGCTTGCACATCGGCCACGCGGGTAACGAGCTCGCCGTTGGGTCCCGTTACCAAGGCGTAGCCCCGTCCCAGCACGGCCATTGGCCCGAGGTGCTGTAGCTGATCACGGGCCCTCTCCAACCGGCGGTGGGCATCGACCAGCCATTGCCGCCTGGCTGAGGCGAGCTCACGGGCTGCCTGTTCCAGTCTCATACGGTTGAAGGCCACCGCTCTGCGCGGGTTGGGCAACAGCGCTTGGGCACGATCCAGGCGCTGCGCGAGGGTCCCCAGTAGCGACTGCATCATCAGTCGAAGGTCGCGACCAAGCGTGTTGAGCCGGTTCCGATGGGCCTGATCCGGCTCGGCCAACCAGGCAGCAGCCGCGGTGGGTGTGGCGGCCCGATGATCCGCGGCATAGTCCACCAGGGTGACATCGGTCTCGTGGCCCACGCCACTGACTACATGGACCCCCTGACGGACCAGTGCTCGGACGACCGCCTCATCGTTAAAAGCCCAGAGATCCTCTAGGCTTCCGCCACCCCGAACGATGGCCAAGGCATCGATATCCAGTGCAGCGGTGCGATCCAGTGCGGCGATCAGTTGGGCGGGCGCATCGGCCCCCTGAACCAGGCTCGCCAAGACCGTCACTCGCAGACGTGGGGCCTGCAGCCTTAGGGTCACTAGAAAATCACGGAGGGCCGCCGCCGACAGCGAGGTCACCACGCCCACATGACGCAGACGACTGGGCCTTGGCCGCTTTCTGGCGGGGTCGAAGAGCCCTTCGGCCTCTAATTTGCGTTGAAGCCGAACGAAGGCCTCATAGAGCCCCCCAACCCCAGCGGGCTGCATGGCCAGGATACGCACCTGAAATTCACCCCTGGGCTCGTAGAGCCCCACGGACACGGATAAAGAGACCGCATTGCCGACCTGCGGCTCAAAGGTCAGGGCGGCGGCTTCTCGGCGGAACATCACCGCCCGGACACTGGCCTGGGCATCCTTCAAAGTCAGATACCAGTGGCCGCTGGCGGCGACGGTCATCTGTGAGATCTCGGCCTGAAGCCCCAGGGCTGGAAACTGCCGGTTCAGGCTGAGGTTTACCAGCCGATTGAGCTCGGAAACACTGATTAATGCTGAGTCTGCCATTCAGAATTCGCCTGAATTAAAGGGTTAGGGCGTATCACTTCTCCACAAGCCGCATATTTCCTGAGTCTCACCACCAAAACCTCACGATTTTTTTGACCTAGACGGCCCAAATATGGCGGAAAGCCTTTATTTTTCGTGCAAAACATTGATTTTAAACAAAAAAATAAAATCAGACGCTGGTGCAACATGCCGCCAGCGACATCCGGATTCCGGCACCGGTGGCTTACACTCAGCCATGCACACAAGGTTCTACCCTAACTGATTCCAGCATGTCCACAGAGTTATCCACATCCCCAGGCGCGCAGAGGGCGCTGACCCAGGCCCTCTGGGATATATGGTTCCCTCAAAAAGCCGCTGCGCAGAGGGAAGGCGGACCAAAGGCGGCACCAACGTGGGCTCGGGCCTTGATCTGGTGTGGCTGGCCCCTGCTGCTCGTGTCTGCCGTCTTGGTCGAGGCCTTGGCCAAGCGCCGGGTCAGGGCCCAGCAACTTGCCCCCAAACTGACGGCAGCCCCAGTCCTCTCGGTTGGCAATGCCATCGTGGGTGGGTCTGGGAAGACCCCCACCGTCCTCATGCTCATTGACCTGCTGAGATCCGTTGGCCATCACCCTGGGGTGGTGTCTCGGGGATACGGACGCAAACCGCGCGAGCAGGTCGTGGTTTTTCAGGCCGACAAACTCCACCAACTCGACACACGAGCGGTTGGTGACGAGCCTTGGCTCATCGCATGGCGCTCTCGGGCACCAGTGGCGGTCTTCCATGATCGACACCAGGCTGCCCAAGCCCTGTTAGCAGCAGACCCTCGGGTCAACGTCATCCTCCTAGACGATGGCATGTCTCAGACCACACTAAAGGTTGACCATCACCTGATGGTGGTCGACCATCGTGGACACGGCAACCAACGTTGTCTGCCAGCCGGTCCCCTGCGAATGGCTTGGCCCGGTCGCCCCCCAAATGGTCTGCGCATCGATGTCGTGCTGCTGCGTGACCTGTCGCTGGCCATCCAGGACTTCTTCGGTCAGGCCACGACGCAACCCGTGGTCCTGCGGCCCCAGACCAGCATGACAGGCTGGTTCTCCTTAACCAAGCCGACGGCCCAACGAACCGACGGCCTGAGCGCACCTGCTGCCTCGGCCTTGGTCTCCGAACCCCCATCGGCCAGAGCTCGTTTGGTGCTCACCACCATCGCCAATCCATCGGCCTTTCACGACACCCTGCAGCAGCTCGGTCTCACATGGACTTGGCAGCTCAGCCTACCCGACCACTCACCGACCCCTTGGCTGGCCCTTGACAGGGCGCTAGCGGCTCAGGCTCAGGCAGCAGACCAGTTGCTGATGACCGAGAAAGATGCCGTAAAATTTTTGAGTGCACCGGGACAACTCGAACACTTGCAACAGCGTTTTGGTCAGGGGGTCTGGGTGCTTCGCCAGGACCTCCAACTGGACCCGGACCAAGCGGCTGTCCTCATCGACCAGCTGACCACCCTGAAAGGACTGTGAAGTGGATCCGAAACTCCTCGAGATACTGGCCTGCCCAAACTGTCATGGCACTCTGCGTCATGATCGAGTCCAGCAACAGCTGATTTGCGACAGCGAAGGGCTGGCCTACCCCGTGGTCGATGGAATTCCGCACCTCATGGTCCAGGAGGCCAAGCCCATTCAGTCACAGACTGACCAGCATGTCGGCTGACTTCTGGATCTGCATACCGGCCCGACTGCAGTCCAGCAGACTGCCGCGCAAAGCCCTGGCCGATCTGCAAGGGCAACCCATGGTCTTGCGGGTGGTGCAAGCCGCCCAAAGAACCAAGGCCAGCCGTATTCTGGTGGCCACCGACGATGAGGCGATTGCCTCGGTCGTGCGCGCCGCAGGCGTCGAATGCCTCATGACCCGCGCCGACCATCCCAGCGGTACGGACCGCCTCGCCGAGGTCGCAAGCCTGTGCCAAGCCAAGCCCGATCAGCTCATCGTGAACCTGCAGGGCGACGAGCCACTGATGCCCGCCGAACCGCTCACGCAGGTCGCCCTGGCCTTGGCCAATGATCCAACGGCCAGTGTGTCGACGGCGGTCACTGCGATTGACGATCCCGAGACCTTCGCCAATCCAAACGTGGTCAAAGCAGTGCTCGATGCCCATCAGCGTGCCCTCTACTTCTCACGAGCGGGTATCCCATTTAAACGAGCGAGCCAGTCAGCCCCAGAGCCGTCGGCAGCGGCCGTTCATCCAATTGGTTGGCGGCACCTTGGTCTTTATGCCTACAGGGCCGGTGCTCTGTCGCAGTTTG
>JBMSJG010000025.1:0-11701 GCA_049418645.1 Burkholderiaceae bacterium
AGCTTGGCAGCCTGCTGCTTGGCCAGGCGAACGTCACGGAACTTTCCTTGACGGAACAAGGCGATCTCGCGCGCCTTGCGCTCATCGCCCAGCGCCATCATCTCGTCACCAGCCTGAGGGACCTCGGTCAGACCCAGAATCTCTGCAGGAATCGAGGGACCGGCTTCGTCGATCTGACGACCGGCCTCATCGAGCATGGCCCGCACGCGGCCAAAGGCACTGCCAGCCAGGAGAACGTCACCCTTTCGCAGGGTGCCTGACTGCACCAAGACCGTGGCGACAGGGCCTCGACCCTTGTCGATGCGAGCCTCGATCACCAGACCCTTGGCCATGGCCTTGACCGGTGCCTTGAGCTCCAAGACCTCTGCCTGCAACAAGACGTTTTCCAATAACTCGTCCACGCCTTGACCGGTCTTGGCAGAGACTTGAATGAAGGGCGAGTCTCCACCGAATTCTTCTGGCACGACCTCCTCTGCCACCAGCTCACCCTTGACCCGCTCTGGGTTGGCCTCTGGCTTGTCGATCTTGTTGATGGCCACCACAATGGGGACACCGGCGGCCTTCGCGTGGGCAATTGCCTCTTTGGTCTGAGGCATCACACCATCGTCGGCTGCCACCACCAGGATCACGATGTCCGTGGCATTGGCGCCTCGGGCTCGCATGGCAGTAAAAGCCTCGTGACCCGGTGTATCCAGGAAGGTGATCACGCCACGGGGCGTCTCCACATGATAGGCACCGATGTGCTGGGTAATGCCGCCGGCCTCGCCAGCGGCCACCTTGGTGCGGCGGATGTAATCGAGCAGAGAGGTCTTGCCGTGATCAACGTGACCCATGATGGTGACCACGGGGGGACGGGTTTCCGACTCGGACTGCCCATCCACCACGGTCTCCTCGAGGAAGGCCTCGGGATCATCCAGCTTGGCGGCAAAGGCCTTGTGGCCCATTTCCTCGACCACGATCATGGCGGTCTCTTGATCCAAGACCTGGTTGATGGTGACCATCTGGCCCATCTTCATGAGGGTCTTGACGACCTCAGCACCCTTGACCGACATCTTGTGGGCCAAATCGGCCACGGTGATGGTCTCTGGAATGTGAACGTCTTTGATGACCGGCTCAGTCGGCGCTACAAAGTTGGACTCCGACTTCTCAGAGGATTTGTTGCGGCCTTTTGGCCCGCCACGCCAACCGCCGGTCCCACCAGTGACATCGCCACGGGTCTTCAAGGCACGACGCTTGGCGCCATCCTCCTGCCAGGTCGATGAGAGCTGTGAGGACTTCACCGACTTCTCGTTCTTCTTGTCCTTTGGCTTGTCGCTGGTCTCTTCTCCGGGCTTCTTGACCGAGGTCTTCAGCGTGATGGTGTCGGCCTTGGCCTCTGGCTTGGGCGGCTCGGGAGCCTTGGCGGTGGCCGCCAACTTACCCGTGCGCGCGGCATTCATCAGCCGGTTGATGGCCGCGACCTCGTCTTCAACGGCTCGGCGAGCCTCGCTGTTGGCGGTGGCCTGCTGGGCCGTGACCTTGCGAACTTTGGATTTTTTCTCAGGCTCTGCATCGGTCCCCGCAGCAGACTCCGTGTCAGCGGCAGTGACTTCTGGGGATGGGGACTGCTCTGCCGATGCTGGTGTCTGGGCACTGGCTGCCGCACTGGCGGCAGCCTGCTCTGCTGCCTGGGCGGCCGCACGAGCCTCTTCTTCAGCGGCGAGCTTGGCCAGACGGGCCTCTTCTTGGCGGGCCAGCAGTTCACGCTGGCGAGCAGCCTCTGCCTCACGACGCTCGAGTTCGGCCTGATCAATCGCTGGCGCAGCAGACTCAACGGGGGCAGCCTCGGTCGCGGCCTCGTTCTCGTCCCGCTTTACAAAGACCCGCTTCTTTCGAACCTCCACCTGAATGGTCCTGGACTTGCCTGAGCCATCGGCCTGCTTGATCTCGGAGGTCTGACGCTTGGTAATCGTGATCTTCTTGCGTGGGGCCACCTCGCTGCCGCCATGGGCCTTGCGAAGGGCTTCCAGAAGCTTTTCTTTATCAGCCTCGGAGATGGGGTCTTCCCCCTTGGTCTTCTTGACGCCGGCGGCCTTCAACTGCTCGAGCAGTGTCTCGACCGGTAGCTTTAGCTCTGCAGCAAAACTCTCAACATTTTTCGCAGCCATCCAGTCCTATGCCTCCCTTAGTCCGCCTGGGTTTGCTCGTCGGCAAACCAATGTTCACGTGCCTTCATGATGAGTGCGCTGGCACGCGCCTCATCAACGCCGGACATCTCCATCAACTCGTCTACAGCCAGTTCCGCCAGGTCATCACGGGTGAAGACCTTGCCATCGGCTAGCTTGGCAGCCAGTTCATGGTCCATACCCTCCATGGCCAGCAGATCCTCTGCGGTGGTCTCAAGCTTCTCTTCCTGGGCGATGGCCTCGGTCAGCAGGGCGTTGCGGGCCCGGTTGCGCAGCTCGTTGACGGTGTCCTCGTCGAAGGCTTCGATCTCGAGCATTTCGGCGATGGGCACGTAGGCGATTTCCTCTAGGCTGGAGAAGCCTTCGGCCACCAGAACCTCGGCGACCTCTTCGTCGACATCCAGCTTCTCAACAAACGTGGCCAGTACCTTGCCGCGCTCTTCCTCAGACTTCTTCTCGGCGTCTTCGCTGGTCATGATGTTGATCTGCCAGCCAGTCAGCTCTGAGGCCAGGCGAACGTTCTGTCCACCACGGCCAATGGCGATCGCCAACTCAGCCTCGTCCACCACCACGTCCATGGCATGACGTTCCTCATCAACCACGATGGAGCTCACGTTGGCAGGCGCCAGGGCACCGATCACAAACTGGGCTGGGTCCTCTGACCACAGCACAATGTCGACGCGCTCACCAGCCAATTCATGGGTCACGGCCTGCACGCGGCTGCCACGGACACCAACACAGGTGCCGATGGGGTCGATGCGACGGTCTTTGGTGTGGACAGCGATCTTGGCGCGGACACCGGCGTCGCGAGCGGCCGACTTGATCTCCAGCAACCCCTGCTCGATCTCGGGGACTTCGAGTTCGAACAGTTTCATGATGAACTCGGGTGCCGTCCGGGACAGGATGATCTGGGGACCACGTGGTGTGCGGTCCACACGCAGCATGTAGGCCCGAGCCCGGTCACCAGGACGCAGGTTCTCTTTGGGGATCATCTGATCACGGGGCAGTCGGGCTTCGATCTTGCCCGCCTCAATCAGGACATCACCACGCTCCAGACGCTTGACCGTGCCATTGATGACCGACTCACCACGCTCCAGAAAGTCTTTGAGGATCTGCTCACGCTCGGCCTCTCGAATGCGCTGCAGGATGACCTGTTTGGCCGCCTGGGCACCGATACGACCAAAGGGAATGGGCTCGAGTTCTTCTTCGATGTAATCGCCGACCTCAATGTCGGAGATCTGCTTTTGAGCCTCTGACAGAATGATCTGCAGGTCGTGGTCCTCGAGTTCGCCATCGGGCACGACCAGCCAGCGCCGGAACGCCTCGTGATCACCGGAGTCCCGATCAATGGTGACGCGGACATCCACCTCGTCGGTGAATTGTTTCTTGGTCGCCGAGGCCAGGGCCGTCTCAATGGCTTGAAATACGATGTCACGGTCTACGCTCTTCTCACGTGCGAGTGCATCGGCCAACAACAGGATCTCACGGCTCATCGCCTTTTCTCCTTGAAAGAAAATTCAGGCACCAGACGGGCCTGTTCAAGATCAGACAACTCAAAATCAAGGACCGACTCACCATCGGCCTTTTCCTCAAGCACCAGGCGATAGGCTGGTGCTGCATCTGGGCTGGGCGGACTGTCCACATGGGCCAGTCGCCCTTCAAAATTTCGGCGGTTGCTCAAGGGGCGTTTGAGCTTGAGCTTGACCTGGCACCCCATGAATCGCTCGAAGTGGGCCGGTTTGGTCAGGCGACGGTCCAGGCCTGGCGAGGAGACCTCGAGCCGGTCAAAGTCCACGCCCTCGACGGGCAGTTGGTGGACCAATTGATTGGACACCTGCTCACAATCCTTGATGTCGATCAGCCGCTCGCCAGTCGGAACATCAATGAAGACCCGCAGAATGCCACCCGGGGTCTGCTCACAGTCGACGAGCTCGAACCCCAGGGTCGAAACCCCGGCTTCTACGGCCTGCCATGTGCGATCTGTGACCACCTGCCACTCCCAAAACAACGACTCAAAGATTTAAATCAAAAAAAAATGGGCTCTGTGGAGCCCATTTCTGTGAAATCAGTTCTGCAGCGATTATAGAGGGTTGGGGCCCATCAATCAACCCGGGGGCGGCTTTCTGGGGCCTTTTTTGCGGGGCCCGCCTCGACCGGCCGGTCGCCCACTGCCCCCAGGTCCCGGGCCTTGACCCGTGGGACGGGCCGAAGCCCCCCCCAAGGGCCCGCTGCCAGGCTTCTTGCGACGCTTGCCGCCCGCCCCCTGACGCTGGGGCGCTGAGAGGTGTGGGCCGGCTGGCTTGGCCGTCCCCCAGGTGGTCTGCAATGGATTGGGTCGTTTGGCGCCCTGACGTTTTTTGACGGGTCCTGCCAGTTGAGACAGGTGGGCATCTGGCCCGGAGGGCTGCCACTCATCGTCCTGGTGTTCCTCGTCCCAGTCCTGCTGATCCAGGGCCCTGTCATGCGGGTCCTGCTGAATCCTCTGGCCGGAGGACATGGGCCCACCAAAGGCCTCTGGACCCGGACGCTGGCGCGCCTGAGACCGACTTTTCTTTTGAGGGGGTCGTCCAGAACCGGCAGCCTTCAGGCCAACAGAGGCCATGAGGGCGGCCACGGAGGCCTCGTTGAGGTCGGCAGACTGTCCGCGGCGAAGGCTGGATGGCAGCGCCACCAGTCCATAGCGAATTCGAATGAGACGACTGACCGTACGGCCAACCGCCTCAAACATGCGACGGACTTCTCGGTTGCGTCCCTCGCGAATGACCACCTTGTACCAGCGGTTTGCTCCCTCCCCGCCGGCCGGTTCGATCTGATCGAACTGAGCCGGTGGCTGGCCATCTCCGAGGTCAATCCCCGTGCGAAGCTGCTCGAGCTGCTCGTCTTCCAGCTCGCCAAGGACCCGAACGGCATACTCACGCTCGACCTCATTCCGGGGATGCATGAGCCGATTGGCCAACTCACCCGAGGTGGTGAACAGGAGCAGACCCTCGGTGTTGACGTCCAGACGGCCAACGGTGATCCAACGCCCAAACTTCACGGACGGTAGTTTTTTGAATACGGTAACGCGATGCTGGGGGTCTGACTTGGTGACAATCTCACCCGCAGGCTTGTGATAGGCCAGCACTCGAACGGGCGGCGGCTGGACCCGAAACCGAATGGGCTTGCCATTGACTTTCACCTGGTCGGTGTGACTGATGCGCTGGCCAATGTGGGCCGGTGTGCCGTTGACCGAGACGCGCCCAGCCAGAATCAGTTCCTCCATCTCCCGGCGAGACCCAATGCCAGCGTCAGCCAGCACCTTGTGAAGCTTGGGAGGGTCGTAGTCCAGGCCCGAGGGTTTGGCCGTGAGTTGCTCTTTCTGCTCGGCATCCTGGGCCAGGAAGGGCAGTGGCTCCTCCGGCTGGTCGTCCTGTGCCGACTCGTCTAGCCCGCCATGGAAGGCCTCTGACTCAGGCTCATCCTCGTCAAAATCGATGTCGTCTGAGGAGACCTGCTCGAGATCCTCGAGGTGATCCGCCTGGTCCGCCTGGTCCGCCTGGTCGGGGGATGCTGCTGAAGTATCCAACTGAGAGTCCTTCTGTGTCATGGTGCGTCGTTCGCAGGGTTGTCGCCTGCTGGGTTGTCCGCTGCCGAAGCCTGATCGGTCGGTGCATCAGGGGCACCCGCCTGCAGCAGCATATGGGTGGCGGCCTCGGACCAGCCATCCTCAAGCGCAGGCAACTCCTGCAAGGACCGCAGTCCCAAATCGTCTAAAAACTGGCGGGTGGTGCCATAGAGTGCGGGTCGACCGGGCGCATCCCGATGTCCGATCGCCTCTACCCAGCCGCGATCCTCCAGGGATTTGATCACCGGCGAGGCCACCACCACCCCACGAATTTCTTCAATGTCTCCACGGGTGACCGGCTGACGATAGGCAATGATGGCCAGCGTCTCCATCACGGCCCGTGAATAACGAGCGGGCTTCTCACTCTTGAGACGATCCAGGTACTCACGCATCTCGGGGCGAGACTGGAAACGCCAGCCCGAGGCGAGGGGCACCAGCTCGACACTGCGGTCGTGCCAATCACGACGCAAATCGTCGAGCAGCAGACGAATCGTCTCCTCGTCGAATTCATCTTCGAATAGCCGCCTGAGCTGAGCCGTTGACATGGGCTCATTGCTGGTCAACAAGGCGGCCTCTAAAACGCGTTTAGCCTCGGCCGTGTTCATATCTTTTTCAAAAGGTGTGGCGGAGAGAGGGGGATTCGAACCCCCGATAGGCTATTAACCTATACACGCTTTCCAGGCGTGCGACTTAAACCACTCATCCATCTCTCCGCAGAGAGGACATCCGACTCGGGTTGAAAGCCCAGAGTCAAGGGCGAGAGTGTATCAGGCAGGCGACCCCTTGCGGGAGCCCCCTGCCCCTCTTTCAGGCCAGACCCGATCAGGTCGCCTGTTTCAACTGCTCCAGAATGGCTGGGTTCTCGAGGGTGGAGGTGTCCTGGGTGATCTCCTCGCCCTTGGCCAGGGTTCGCAGCAGGCGGCGCATGATCTTGCCCGAACGCGTCTTGGGCAGGTTGTCGCCAAACCGAATTTCTTTGGGCTTGGCGATCGGACCGATCTCTTTGCCCACCCAGTTGCGCAGCTCATTGGCCAGCTTCTTGGCGTCTTCTCCAGCGGGACGGGCGCCTTTTAGCACCACGAAGGCCACGATGGCCTCACCGGTCAACTCGTCGGGACGGCCCACCACAGCCGCCTCAGCGACCAGATGGTTGGCCACCAGGGCAGATTCGATCTCCATGGTGCCCATGCGATGGCCCGACACGTTCAGAACGTCGTCGATACGGCCCATGATGGTGAAGTAGCCCGTGTCTTTGTCACGGATCGCGCCGTCGCCAGCCAGATAGAGCCTGCCGCCGAGTTCCTCGGGAAAGTAAGACTTTTTGAAGCGCTCCGGGTCATTCCAAATGGTCCGAATCATGGAGGGCCAAGGCTTCTTTACCACCAAGATCCCACCCTGTCCGTTGGGCAGGTCCCCACCGGCCTCGTCAACGATGGCCGCCTGAATACCAGGGAACGGCAGCGTGCAAGAGCCCGGTACCAGGGGGGTCGCACCCGGCATGGGGGTGATCATGTGACCACCGGTCTCGGTCTGCCAGAAGGTGTCTACGATGGGGCAGCGTCCGTGGCCCACATTGGTGTGGTACCACATCCAGGCCTCAGGGTTGATCGGCTCACCAACCGAGCCCAGCAGCCGCAGCGACTTGAGGTTGAAGTGTTGAGGGTGGTACTCGGGCGTGGTCTCTCCGGCCTTGATCAGCGACCGAATCGCCGTCGGCGCGGTGTAGAAGATCGAGACCTTGTGTTTCTGAATCATGTCCCAGAAACGACCGGCATTTGGGTAGGTGGGCACACCCTCGAAGACTATCTGGGTGGCACCGCAGGCCAGGGGCCCGTAGGCAATATAGGTGTGGCCGGTTACCCAGCCGATGTCGGCCGTGCACCAGAAGACGTCCTCGTCACGAATGTCGAAGGTGTACTTCATGGTTAGCTTGGCGTGCAGCAGATAGCCACCGCTGGAGTGCTGGACTCCCTTGGGCTTGCCAGTCGAACCAGAGGTATAGAGGATGAACAAGGGGTGCTCAGCCTCGACCCAGACGGGCTCGCAGGTCTCGGCCTGGCCTTTGACCAGCTCGTCCATGTAGATGTCCCGACCAGCCACCATGGGGACGTTGCCGCCTGTGCGGCGATAGACCACCACGTGCTTGACGCCCTCGCAGCCGCCCATGGAGAAGGCCTCGTCCACGGCTGGCTTGAGGGGTATGTTCTTGCCACCACGGCACTGCTCGTCGGCAGCGATAACCAGGGTCGCCCCAGCATCCACCACCCGCTCCTGCAGGCTCTTGGCCGAAAAGCCGCCGAACACAACCGAATGAATGACGCCCAAACGAGCACAGGCCTGCATGGCGACCACACCCTCGACCGACATGGGCATGTAAATCAGGGCCCGATCGCCTTTCTTGTACCCCAGAGACTTCAGGCCATTGGCCAGTGCGCAGACTTTGGCATAGAGCTGCTTGTAGGTGACATGGGTGACCTCTCCACCATCCGCCTCGAAAATGATCGCCACCTTGTCGCCATTGCCATTGTCGATGTTGCGCTCAAGGCAGTTGTGCGAGACGTTGAGCTGACCGTCATCGAACCACTTATAGAAAGGCGCGTTGGACTCGTCCAGAGAACGGGTGAAGGGCTTGTGCCAGGTCAGCTCCTCGCGGGCGCGCTTGGCCCAGAAGCCGGCGTAATCATCCTCGGCCTCCTTGCAAAGGGCCTTGTAGGCCTCCATGCTGTTGATGCGGGCCTTGGCCGCAAAATCATGAGGTGCTTCAAAGATACGATCCTCATGCATGACCGATTCGATGCCGGTGGACATGGTTGTCTCCTCCTGAGAGATAATAGAAATCTGTTCTGGGTATGCGCCTTCTTGTATACATCTGGAGCCGCTCTACCTGCCTAAAAGGCCTTATATCCTTAATCTACGACAAAAAATCGACCCTGTCATATGCGCCACCTCAAACCTTTGCCTCAAATGATCTTTGCCAGCCGTTGGCTTCAACTGCCTCTCTATCTTGGCCTGATCCTGGCCCAGGCGGTGTATGTCTTTCACTTCTGGGTGGAATTGAGCCACCTGCTGTCCGGTGTTTTTACCCCAGCAGCCGGCAGCCAGCCCCTGACCGAGACCGCCATCATGCTGATCGTGCTGGGCCTGATCGATGTGGTGATGATCTCCAACCTGCTCATCATGGTGATCGTCGGTGGCTACGAGACCTTTGTCTCCCGCATGAACCTGGAGAATCACCCGGACCAGCCCGAGTGGTTGTCCCATGTGAATGCCTCGGTGCTCAAGGTCAAGCTGGCCACCGCCATCATCGGTATCTCGTCGATTCACCTGCTCAAGACCTTTATCAATGCCGAGCAATACAGTGAGAAGACGCTCATCGCCCAGACAGTGATTCACATCACCTTCCTGTTGTCAGCGATTGCCATCGCCTACTGTGATCGCCTGATGAGCAAGGCCAGCGACCACCACTAATTCACATCACCACTGGAGATCCAGACCATGGCCAGTATTCGTCAGAACGACCTGATCCAGAGCGTCCGCGACGCTTTTCAATTCATCAGCTACTACCACCCCAAAGACTTTCTGGATGCCCTGGCCTCTGCTTACGAGAAGGAGCAAAGCAGCGCTGCCAAAGACGCCATCGCCCAAATTCTGACCAACAGTCGCATGAGCGCAGAGGGTCATCGGCCGATCTGCCAAGACACTGGTATTGCGACCGTCTTCATCAAGATCGGTATGAACGTTCAGTGGACTGACGCCACCATGTCGGTCACCGACATGATCAACGAGGGCGTTCGTCAGGCCTACACACTGGCCTCGAATCCCCTGCGTGCCTCCGTCTTGGCAGACCCGGCTGGCAGCAAAAAGAACACCAAAGACAACACCCCGGCTGTTATCCACTACGAAGTGGTGGCAGGTGATGGCGTCGAGGTCATCTGCGCGGCCAAGGGCGGTGGCAGCGAGGCCAAGGCCAAGCTCCAAGTCCTGAACCCCAGCGACAACATCGCTGACTGGGTCCTCAAGACAGTGCCCAGCATGGGAGCTGGCTGGTGCCCCCCCGGCATTCTGGGCATTGGCATCGGCGGCACACCCGAGAAGGCGGCGGTGATGGCCAAAGAATCCCTGATGGCCCCGGTCGACATGGCCGAGCTCAAGGCCCGTGGACCCAAGAACCGAATCGAGGAACTGCGCATCGAGATATACGACCGCGTCAACGCCTTGGGCATTGGGGCACAGGGACTGGGCGGTCTGACCACCGTCCTTGACGTGAAGATCATGGACTGCCCGACCCATGCCGCCAACCTGCCAGTGGCCATGATTCCCAACTGCGCGGCCACACGGCACATTCATTTCCACTTAGACGGCAGTGGCCCGGCTGTCTTTGAGCCCCCCTCCCTGTCCGACTGGCCCAATGTCAGCTGGAAGGCAGACACCCAGAAGAGCAAACGCGTCGACCTGGACAGCCTGACGCCCCAGGAAGTCGCCAGCTGGAAGCCGGGCCAGACCTTGCTGCTCAACGGCAAGCTCTTAACGGGCCGTGATGCCGCCCACAAGCGCATCGCCGACATGCTGGCCAGAGGCGAGAAGTTGCCGGTGGACTTCACCAACCGCGTCATTTACTACGTCGGCCCGGTGGACCCCATCGCCGGCGAGGCCGTCGGTCCCGCCGGTCCCACCACCTCAACCCGAATGGACTCCTTCACCGAGACCATGCTGGGTCAGACCGGTCTGCTCGCCATGGTCGGCAAGGCTGAGCGCGGTGCGGACACGGTTGCCACCATCAAGAAATACAAGCGGGCCTACCTGATTGCCGTTGGGGGCTCGGCCTACCTGGTGAGCAAGGCCATCAAGAAATCCAGAGTCCTGGCCTTTGAAGACCTGGGCATGGAGGCCATCTACGAGTTCGAGATCCAAGACATGCCGGTGACCGTGGCGGTCGACAGCAACGGCGATGCGGTTCATGAATCCGGACCAAGAGAGTGGCGAGTCAAGATTGCCGAACTACAGGGCAAAGCCGCCTAAAAACAAAAAGGCCGTGCCAAGCTTGGCACGGCCTTGCGTCCTACAAGGTTCTACCGGTTACAGACCCAGGGCCGCAATGCCAGCCTTGGCAATCTGCGCATCCTCGTTTGACTTAACGTTGGAGACACCCACGGCGCCCACACAGACCCCGTCGACCATGACCGGCACGCCACCCTCGAGCATGCCCTTGAGTTCAGGCGCGGACAGAAATGAGGTCCGACCATTGTTGATCACGTCTTCATAGATCTTGGACTCTCGACGTCCCAGGGCTGCCGTCTTGGCCTTTTCCGGTGCGATGTAGGCCGAGACCGGAGGAGCTCCCTCTAGGCGCTTGAACCACAAGAGATGACCGCCGTCGTCACAAATGGCGATGCTGACCACCCAATTGTTCTTCTTGGCCTCGGCCTCGGCGGCTGCGCCCATCATTTCGACATCGGCCTGGGTGAGCATGGGTCGTTGTTTCACGTAAGACTCCTTTGTTCATTTGGGATAATTGACAGCCGGACTATGTCACAGGCACCGGGTGACCGTCTTTTGGGAATTGCCCGAGGGCCTGGGCCCCCACCGCGCCGTTAGAGACGCCCAGTACTTGCAAATAAGAAATGTTCGTATTACTATTTGCACACCTTCACACCCCTTTCAATCCATCAGACCCTATGACCAACACCCCCACCAAGTCCACACCATTCCCATCGCGCCGGCTTGTCGGATTGGCCCTCTTGGCCGCCCTCGTCGCCCCAGGCCTGCCCCAGGCAAAAGCCCAAGGCGCCGCTGGTGTCCTGAACCTTTACACGGCCCGGCACTACAGCAGCGACGACGCCCTCTATGAGAAATTCACCAAGGCCACCGGCATCAAAGTCAATGTGGTGAGTGCCGGTGACGAGGCACTGCTGCAGAGAATCAAAAGCGAAGG
>JBMSJG010000026.1:0-11515 GCA_049418645.1 Burkholderiaceae bacterium
GTTCGTGTCCGACTGCTCATCCAAGGGCGTGTGGAGTACTGGTGGGCCCACTGGGCCCAGCAGGCTCTGGTCAGTGAGCTGGTTGATGAGGGCATTGAGATTTATGAATATCGCAGGAGCTTTCTGCATGCCAAGGTCCTGTGTGTAGACGACTGGGTCACCATTGGATCTTCTAATATCGATCCGTTCTCTCTCATGCTGTCTCTGGAGGCCAATCTGGTCATCGAACAGCCCCAATTCGCGGTGCAGGTTCGGTCTGCCTTAGAAGTGGCCATCGCACAAGGCGCTGAGCGGCTCCATTCCCCAAGACTTCGATACCGAGGGGCGCGAGGGTCGGTTCAACGGGCGCTGCATCAGATGGTCATGGCCATGTCTCTCCTTGGACTCAGAATCTTCGTAGCGATCAGTCGCCGAGCGCATGTCAATGGCTAAGTCCATCACGGTCTATGGCGTGGATTTCAGCAGTGCACCCTGCCGGCGAAAGCCGATTGCGGTCTCGGCCGGACAGTTGCGACTCGAGACCAGTGGGCAAGTGACCCTGCAGATAGATCGGCTGGAGTGGCTGGAGAGTTTGTCTGCCTTTTCTGAGTTTCTGCAGCGACCAGGGCCCTGGCTTGGTGGGTTTGATCTGCCGTTTGGTCAACCCAGGGTCTTGGCAACCCACTATGGCTGGCCTTTGCAATGGGAGGCCTTTGTGGACTTTTTTTGTGATGCCCCCAGAGAGTCCTTGCGTGAGTCTTTTCGTCAGTGGTGCAATGCCAGACCGGTTGGTCAGAAGTTTGCCTGGCGACAGGCCGACAAGCCCGCCGGGTCGAGCCCAGCCATGCGTTGGACCAATCCACCGGTCGCCTGGATGATGCAGGCGGGCATCGGGCGTATGAAGTCGGCGGGCCTGGTTTTTCCAGCCCATCGCCACCCGTTGTCTGCTTGGACATCTGACGGCCGCCTGGCCGACGACCAGGTCCAGGCCCGGGTGGCCCTCGAGGCTTACCCAGGGTTTACGGCTAGACAGATTACCCGCGCCTCCTACAAGTCAGATAACCCCTCACAGCAGACGGCCGATCGGCTGGTTGCCAGAACACAGATTGTCGAGGCGTTGCTGTCGGGTCGTGCAGGACTGACGGTGGCCTGTCGAGTGCCGGAGTCGTTACGCGAGTGCATGATCTTGGAGGCGCGTGGAGATGCATTGGATGCCGTGATCTGCGCACTGCAGGCAGCTCAGGCAGCGGTGCTACCCAGGTTTGGCCTGCCCGACGACCTGGATCCCCTGGAAGGTTGGATTGCTACCGTGCCACCACGAAAAAAATAGCACCCAACTGGTGCGAGGGGACCTTGTTCGTGCGATTTCTAGAGACCAATGCACCAAAACAGTTCCCACCGGGAGGCACCACATCGCGCTGAGTCACCAATCTGGTTGGTGTAGCGCGGAAAACGGGATTGGCATGCTTTCTGCATTAACCGGTTGTCTCTTCCTCAACCGGAGCGAATCATGTCGATCTTTTCAAATCCGTTTAACCACAACATCTCCTTGCGCTCGCGCTGCTCATGTGGCCAGCACACCAGCGAGGCCGAGCACATTGCAGCCGAGAGTCGTGCGCTCGCCCAACAAGACGACGCCCTGACGGGCCGCGTGGTTGAACAGGGCATTCTTCGTGCCCTGTTCCCCAATGACGACCTTCGTCGCCGCTTCCTAAAGGCAGTGGGTACGCCCACCGCCATGGCGGCGGTTTCCAGTCTGTTCCCAATGGCCATGGCCAAAGAGGCTTTTGCGGCGACACCTGGCAAATTGGAAAAGACCAAACTGAAGGTCGGTTTCATCCCCATCACCTGTGCAACACCCATCATCATGGCTCACCCCATGGGCTTTTACAGCAAGCAAGGCCTTGATGTGGAAGTCGTCAAGACAGCGGGCTGGGCTGTTGTTCGGGACAAGACCCTGAACAAGGAGTACGACGCCGCTCATATGCTCTCTCCCATGCCGTTGGCCATTAGTCTCGGCGCAGGGGCTGCCCCCCAGCCTTACACGATGCCCGCGGTTGAGAACATCAATGGTCAGGCCATTACGCTGGCCATGAAGCACAAGGACCGTCGCGATCCAAAATCCTGGAAGGGTTTCAAGTTCGCGGTCCCCTTTGACTACTCCATGCACAACTATCTGCTGCGGTACTACGTAGCCGAATATGGCTTGGACCCCGATACCGATATTCAGATTCGCGTGGTGCCACCACCGGAGATGGTGGCCAACCTGCGGGCTGGAAACATCGATGGCTTCCTGGCACCTGATCCAGTCAACCAGAGAGCGGTCTACGATGGCGTCGGATTTATCCACATCCTGTCGAAAGAAATTTGGGATGGTCACCCCTGTTGTGCCTTTGCAGCCAGCAAGGAGTTTGTGACGTCAATGCCCAACACCTATGGCGCGCTGCTGCGAGCGATTGTTCAGGCCACCGCCTATGCCCGAAAGCCGGAAAATCGAAAGGAGATCGCGGCGGCCATCTCCCCGGCCAATTATCTGAATCAGCCGGTGACAGTGGTGGAGCAAGTCTTGACCGGCACTTATGCCGATGGGCTGGGCAACGTCAAAAAAGACCCCAATCGAATCGATTTTGACCCCTTCCCATGGGAGTCCTTCGCTGTTTGGATTCTCACGCAGATGCAGCGTTGGGGTCAGATTAAGGGGGAGGTGGACTATCAGAAGGTGGCCAAAGAGGTTTTCCTTGCTACCGACGCGGCTCGTCTGATGAAGGAGGCTGGTCTGACACCACCGTCGTCTAGCAGCAAGACTTTCTCTGTGATGGGCAAGCCCTTTGATCCATCCAAGGCGGCCGCCTACGCCAAGAGCTTCAAGATCGGACGGGTCTGACCATGAAGGCCTCCCTAACCCTCAGGGCTGCTGTTCTATCGGTTTTGATCTTGGTGACCTTTCTGGTGTCTTGGCACATCGCCACGATGCCGGTGTCTTCCAGCCAGGTCGTGAACGATGACTACGCCCGGCTGGTTGGGGGGGCAGCGGCCTCTGGTCAGCAGTCCGCCTTTCCTCGGCCTGCCGATCTTGGTCAGAAGCTGGTCGAGGCACTGACCAACCCGTTCTACGACAACGGACCCAATGACAAGGGCATTGGCATCCAGCTGGGCTACTCGGTTGGTCGGGTGGCGTTGGGCTTCGGAGCAGCGGCACTGCTGGCGGTTCCCCTCGGGTTTCTGATTGGCATGTCGCCGCTCGTGATGCGGGCCTTGGATCCATTCATTCAGGTACTCAAGCCCATTTCACCACTCGCCTGGATGCCGCTGGCTCTGTTCACCCTCAAGGACAGCAATGTCTCGGCCGTGTTCGTGATTTTTATCTGCTCGGTCTGGCCGATGCTCATGAACACAGCTTTTGGCGTGTCGGCGGTACGCAAGGATTGGCTGGATGTCGCCAAGACGCTCGAGCTCAATCCAGTCCGTAAGGCGCTTTTTGTGGTCTTACCTGCAGCTGCACCCACGATCATGACCGGTATGCGGATTTCGATTGGCATCGCCTGGCTGGTCATTGTCGCAGCGGAGATGCTGGTTGGTGGAACAGGCATCGGTTACTTCGTTTGGAATGAGTGGAACAACCTCTCGATTGCCAACATTCTGGTGGCTGTTCTCGCCATCGGTCTGGTGGGCATGCTGCTGGACACTCTCTTCGCTCGGCTTCAGAAAGCCCTGACCTACAAGGATTGATGCCATGACCTTTCTTAAAGTCGATCAGCTTAAAAAAATCTATCCCATGCGTTCGGGTGGTGAAACCGTTGTCTTTGAGGGCGTGAACTTTGGGATTGAAAAAGGGGAGTTCGTTTGCATCATCGGTCACTCAGGCTGTGGCAAGACAACCATCCTCAATGTCTTGGCGGGCCTGGAGAGCCAGTCCGCTGGTCAGGTCTTTATGGATGGTCGGGAGGTGTCTGGCCCAAGCTTGGACAGGGGCGTGGTCTTTCAGACCCATGCCCTGATGCCCTGGCTGACCGTTAAGGCCAACGTTGCTTTTGCTGTTCGCTCACGATATCCCGATTGGTCTAGGGCTCAGGTCGACGAGCATGCGATGCGATACATCGAGATGGTTCATCTCAAAGGGGCCGAGGACAAGCGCCCCTCGGAGTTGTCCGGTGGCATGAAGCAGCGCGTTGGTATTGCGAGGGCCTTTTCTATACAGCCGAAGATGTTGCTTCTGGATGAGCCGTT
Organism: Burkholderiaceae bacterium; assembly: GCA_049418645.1. Taxonomy (GTDB): domain Bacteria; phylum Pseudomonadota; class Gammaproteobacteria; order Burkholderiales; family Burkholderiaceae_A; genus Hahnella. The sequence goes on from JBMSJG010000026.1 coordinate 4,207, forward strand.
TGGGGCCCTGGATGCCCTGACCCGCGGCAGCATCCAAGACGAGCTGCTTCAAATTGTTCAGCAGACGGGTCAGACGGTCTTCATGATCACACACGACGTGGACGAGGCGATTTTCCTGGCTGACAAGATCATGCTGATGTCCAACGGTCCGCAGGCTGTCATTGCCGAGGTGGTGGTCAACACCCTGCCTCGTGATCGTCGACGAGCCACGCTGCATCATCAGCCGCAGTACTACCCCATTCGAAATCATTTGGTGGATTTTCTGGTTAACCGTGCCAAAGCCATATCGGTTGGCCAAGAGAAAAAGCCCTCGAGCCCACGCATGGTGAGCCCAGGCCTCTCCACCGCCTCATCTTCCTCTGTCAACACGCTTAACTAAAAAGGAGTGTTTTATGTCTGCAGCCGTTAAAAGTCTGACTCGCGAAGAAGTTACCGACATGATCATGGCCACCAAAATTCAAAAGCGAATCAAGTGGGCCGATGTTGCTCCGAAGCTCAAGCTATCGAAGGAATGGGTCACGGCAGCCTGTCTGGGTCAGATGACATTGACCAACGCTCAGGCCAAGACCATCGCCAAGATTTTTAGTCTTCCAGCAGAGGCGATTCCCGTCCTAGAGACGGTCCCCTACAAAGGATCCCTGCCCACCGCAGTACCAACGGATCCATTGATTTATCGGTTCTACGAGCTGATCTCCGTGTATGGCACCACGTTCAAAGAACTGATTCACGAGGAGTTCGGCGACGGCATCATGAGTGCAATCGACTTCAAGATGGATATGCAGCGTCAGAATGACCCGAATGGTGACCGTGTACAGATCGTGATGTCCGGCAAGTTCCTGCCATACAAGACTTACTGATGAGCGCTTGACGACCGGCGGCTGAGGGGCGGGCGATCCGCCCCTCCGGCTCGGGCCTGCCGGCTGCTCTGGTGGCTTGAGCTGCCCCTACAATGGGGTCATGCGACACCACAGCGCCACTCACGAGTTTGATCCCCAGCAGGCCGCCAAATTTCCTCCTCCGACGGGGGCTCCCCGGGGCAGTTGGGCCGTTATCAGGACGCTGCTGCCTTACTTGCTGGCGTATCGCCTGCGGATTGCGGTTGCCTTGTCTGCGCTGCTCTTGGCCAAGGTGGCCAATCTTGGGGTCCCCATTGTTCTGAAAGACATCGTAGATGGGCTGAGCTCGTCAGCCATCGCGCCGCTGACCGTACCCATCGGTCTGATCCTTGGTTATGGGTTGATGCGCCTGGCCTCTACCGCCTTTACAGAGCTTCGCGAGGTGGTCTTCGCGAGGGTGACCCAGGGGGCCGTGCGCGACATTTCCAAACGAGTCTTTGAGCACCTGCATAGCCTGTCTCTGCGCTTTCACCTGGAGCGACAGACCGGTGGGCTGACCCGAGACATCGAGCGTGGTTCGCGCGGGGTGTCGACACTTGTGAATTTCACCCTTTACAGCATTGTTCCAACCGCAGTCGAGGTCCTGCTGGTGACGGCCTGGCTGGCCTGGCAGTACCCACCGATCTTCGCAGTCATCACCTTATCGGCTCTGGTGCTCTACGCGGTCTACACCATTGCCGTGACGGAATGGCGAACGCATTTTCGTCGCCAGATGAACGACCTGGACTCCAAGGCCAATGCCAAGGCCATTGACTCGCTGCTGAACTATGAAACCGTCAAGTATTTCAACAACGAGGCGTTTGAGGCGAGTCGTTATGACCAGAGCCTGTTGCGTTGGCAGGAGGCCGCCATCAAAAGCCAGGTCTCCTTGTCGGTTCTCAACGTAGGACAGTCGCTGATCATCGCCGTAGCGGTCTCACTGATGGTCTGGCAGGCGACCGTTGGGGTGGTAGAGGGCCGCATGACACTGGGTGATCTGGTGTTGGTGAATGCCTTCATGATTCAGCTATACATCCCGCTTAACTTTCTGGGGGTCCTCTACCGCGAGGTTAAACAAAGCATCATCGACATGGAGCGCCTGTTTGGCCTCTTGGTGGTGCACCGCGAGGTCGCAGACAAGCCCAACGCCCAGGACCTGGAAGTGCGAGACGGTGAGATCCGATTCGAACACCTTCATTTCTCATACGACGACCGACGTCCCATTTTTCAAGACCTCAGTTTTATCTGCCCGGCTGGCAAAACCACTGCGGTCGTTGGGTCGTCTGGCGCGGGCAAGAGCACGCTGTCTCGGCTCCTCTATCGGTTCTACGATCCGCAGACTGGTCGAATTCTGATCGATGGTCAGGACATCGTGGATGTTCGCCAGACCTCGCTAAGGCGCAGCATTGGCATCGTGCCGCAGGACACCGTGCTCTTCAATGACACCCTGGCCTACAACATTCGATACGGCCGGCCCGATGCCAGCGAGGATGAGATCTTGGCCGTGGCGCAGGCGGCTCATTTGGGTGACTTGCTGGCCAAGCTCCCAGATGGGCTCCAGACCATGGTTGGCGAACGCGGTCTGAAGCTCTCGGGCGGCGAAAAGCAGCGGGTGGCCATTGCCCGGGCTCTGCTCAAGCGTCCGGCCATCATGGTCTTCGACGAAGCCACCTCGTCGCTGGACTCCCAGTCCGAGCGGGCGATTCAGGCGGAGATTCGTGAGGTCTCCAAAGGGCGAACCACCCTGGTTATCGCCCACCGCCTCTCCACCATCGTGGAGGCAGACAACATCCTGGTGCTCGAGTCAGGACGGCTGGTGGAGCAGGGCCAGCATCGTGACCTCTTGGCCGCAGGAGGGCGGTACGCCGAGCTCTGGGCGCTCCAGGCTCGCCAAGCCCAGTAGTCTTTGGTCGGCATGAGCGGCAGGCTCCTAGGGTTTGCCCTTGCTTTGCCCGGGCTTTTGACCAAGGCTCGCGGCCTTCGGGCACACTACTTGCTCTTATCAAAAGCGGTTGCCTTGTCTTTTACACTTCTGGAGGAGTGCTTCATGTTGAAAAAATCACTTCTAAGCCTGGGCCTTGCGGCAGGCTTGGCCTTGTCGTCAACCTCTGCCTTTGCCGGTAAAACACTGGACAGCATCAAGCAAAAGGGCACTGTGTCCTGCGGCGTGAATGCCGGCCTCGGTGGTTTCGGTATTGCTGACAGTGCAGGCAAATGGACTGGGTTTGACGTTGACTTCTGCCGTGCAGTCGCTGCAGCAGCCCTGGGTGACGCCAACAAGGTGCGTTATGTGCCCTTGAATGCTGCACAGCGCTTTACCGCATTGCAGTCTGGTGAAATCGACATCCTGTCTCGCAATACCACCTGGACCATGAGCCGTGACACCCAATTGGGGCTGAGTTTTGGCGTCACGACCTTCTATGACGGCCAGGGTTTCCTGGTTCCCAAGAAACTCAATGTGAAGTCCGCCAAGCAACTCAAGGGTGCGACGGTCTGTGTTCAGTCCGGTACCACCACCGAAAAGAATTTGGCTGACTACTTCCGCACCAAGAAGATGAGCTACAAGCCAGTTGTATACGAGGACCTCAAGGCTTTGATCGCTGCCTATGCAGAGGGCCGTTGCGCGGTCTTTACCTCTGACGCGTCTCAGTTGGCGGCGATTCGGGCCAACGACATGAAGAACCCGGCTGACCATGTGATCCTGCCTGAGATCATCAGCAAGGAGCCGCTGGGTCCCGTGGTCCGTCGCGGCGATGAGGATTGGGCCAAGCTCGTGACCTGGGTGCATTTCGCCATGTTGGCAGCCGAAGAGGCTGGTATCACCTCGGCCAACGTGGACGCCAAGAAGTCGGAGGCCGTGCCGGATATCCAGCGTCTGCTCGGTCAGGCCAACAACGATTTTGGCAAATCGGTTGGGGTTGATGCCGCCTGGGCCTATCGAGTGATCAAGCAGGTCGGTAACTACGGTGAAGTCTTTGAGCGCAATGTGGGAAAGACTACCCCGCTGAAGCTTGACCGTGGTCAGAACGCACTCTGGACCAATGGTGGCCTGCAGTACGCCCCGCCCATCCGTTAATTTTTAGGTCTTTTTCTAGAGTAACGCCGTCAGTCTCAGACTCGGTCTGGGTCTGACGGTCTTTCGCTGAATGCCCAGTTTTTTCTCAAACCCCAAAGCGCGCGCCCTGTTCTGGCAAGTCTTGTTGATTGGCCTGTTGGCGGTCGGCTTCTGGTTGTTGGTGGGTAATCTGCAGGCGAACCTGTCCAAGCGCGGCATTGAGATGGGGTTCGGATTCCTATCGGAACCTGCTGGCTTTGATATCGCCGAGCGCGCCATCGAATACTCGGCTGACAGCAGCTACTGGCGAGCCTATGCCGTCGGTATTCTGAATACCCTGCGTGTGGCCGTGTTGGGCATCGTATTGGCCAGTACGTTGGGCCTATTGATCGCGATTGGCAGCCTGTCGGTGAATGTCTTGGTGGCCGCGATTTGTCGTGGGTTTGTCGAGCTGGTTCGAAATGTTCCGCTGCTGCTGCAACTCTTTTTTTGGTACCTGAGCCTCACGGCTGCGCTACCAGACAATACTTCTCCAGTCTCCTTCGGATTTGGTTTTTTCCTGGACAAAGGCGGGTTCCACTTTCCTTGGTTCGAGGATGGCTGGTTCTCCGCGGTGGCGATCCCTGAGCCGGGCCCTTTTGGACTGACTGGTGGCGCGAGCCTATCGCCGGAGTTCATCGCACTCCTGGTTGGTCTGACCATTTACACCAGTGCCTTTATTGCAGAGGTCATTCGGGCTGGTGTGCTCTCGGTGCCCAAGGGGCAATCAGAGGCGGCCAAGGCCTTGGGCCTCTCGGGCTGGCAGCAACTGCGTCTGGTCATTCTGCCGCAGGCCTTGCGGGTCATCATCCCGCCAACCACCAACCAGTATCTCAACCTAACCAAGAACAGCAGCCTGGCGGTGGCCATTGGTTATCCTGAACTGGTCAGCGTGGCCACCACCACCCTCAACCAGACTGGGCACGCCGTCGAGGCGATCTCGATTCTCATGCTGGTCTATCTGACGATCTCCCTGCTGACCTCATTCATCATGCATCGATTTGAGCAGGCCACTCGCCTGAAGGAACGTTGATGCAGCCAGTTCAATCGAGCGTGGTCTCGTCCCCTCCGGTGATCAGCCGGCTCACACCAATTCGTATGCTCTTCAAGGGTCGGCTCAACGGCGCTTTGTCTCTCCTGGCCATCGCGGTGCTGGCGTGGCTCGCCGTCACCTTCGTCCCCTGGGGGGTCACCCATGCGGTCTTTGACAACAACCTTGAAGCCTGCCGAGCGGCTCGAGGTCAGGGGGCCTGCTGGGGTTTGATCGGCGAGAAGTGGCGTCTGATTCTCTTTGGTCGATATCCCTTTGAGGAACTCTGGCGGCCGGTTGTTGCCAGTTGCCTCATGGTGCTGGCCTGCCTGGTGATTGCCCGGCGTCAATGGTGGAAGCCCTGGATTCTGTTGGCTGCGGTTGGCGTGGTGGTCGCCTCGGTTCTCTTAATGCTGGGCGGCTTCCTTGGTCTGACGCCGGTACCCACGGAGCGCTTGGGTGGCCTATCCCTAACCCTCTTGTTGGCCATCATCGGAAATCTCATGTCACTTCCGCTGGCTGTTGGCCTGGCACTGGGGCGTTGTTCTCACCTGCCGTTGATCCGAGTGGTCTGCTCGACCTTTGTGGAGGTGGTTCGAGGTGTCCCGCTGGTGACAGTCCTGTTCATGGCCAGTTTTATGTTCCCCCTGTTCCTGCCCAGTGGCATGAACCCGGATGTACTGCTGCGTGTCGCCGTAGGTCTGACCATTTTTAGCGCGGCCTATCAGGCCGAGGTCATTCGGGGGGGTATTAACAGTGTCCCCAGGGGACAGTTAGAGGCCGCGCAGTCCCTCGGCATGGGCTATTGGCTGACGCAGGGCAAAGTGGTCCTGCCCCAGGCTTTTCGAGTAGTGGTTCCACCATTGGTGAACAGTTTTATTGCCCTGTTTAAAGACACTTCCTTGGTCACCATCGTTAGCTTGTTTGAGCTATTCGGCAGCCTTCGATTGGCGCTGGCTGACCCGGAGTGGCGCCCCTTCTATGTCGAGGGCTTCATTTTTGTTGCCCTGATTTACTGGATCTTCTGCAGTGCCATGAGCAAATACGCAAGAGGCCTGGAGCGAGACTTTGCTGCAGCCCGACGCTAGTGATGTTGGGGCGTCATAGACTTCCGATCGACAGGTTTGAACACACTAAGAGGTGAGTGAGATGTCCATCATTACCTTTGAGAAGGTCTCAAAGTGGTACGGCCAGTTTCAGGTTCTCAAGGACATTGATTTGTCAGTGGCTTCGGGAGAGCGGATCGTGGTCTGTGGTCCCTCGGGTAGCGGCAAATCCACCCTCATTCGATGTGTCAACGCCCTTGAACCCTATCAAGCCGGACGGCTGACGGTCTGCGGGACCCACCTGACAGATGACCTCAAGTCGATCCATCGGGTGCGTGAACAGGTCGGCATGGTCTTTCAGAGCTTTAACCTCTTCCCACACCTAACCGTTCTCGACAACCTGACCCTTGCGCCCATTCATGTCTTGGGTGTTGACAAGGACCAGGCGGTCAAGACTGCCATGGCTCAATTGGAGCGGGTTCGGATTGCAGAGCAGGCGCAGAAATACCCTGGCCAGCTGTCTGGTGGTCAGCAGCAGCGAGTGGCCATTGCCCGTACCCTGTGTATGTCTCCCAAGGTCTTGTTGTTTGATGAGCCCACCAGCGCCTTGGACCCCGAAATGGTCAAAGAGGTCTTGGATGTGATGGTTGAACTCGCCCAGCAGGGCTCGACCATGATCTGCGTCACCCATGAGATGGGATTCGCCCGAGAGGTGGCCGATCGTGTGATCTTCATGGATGCGGGGACGATTGTGGAGCAAGCCGACCCGGAGACCTTCTTCGGATCGCCCAAGCATCCACGGGCCATCGATTTTCTCAGCAAAATTCTCGCCCATTGATCATTTATTGTTGAAAGGACGTTTGATGTCTCGGTATCGCATTGCTGCCATTCCAGGCGATGGCATTGGTAAAGAAGTCATGCCTGAGGGCATTCGTGTGCTGGAGGCGGCCGCCAGCCGGTTTAACCTCAAGCTGGACTTCGACCATTTTGATTTTGCCTCTTGCGACTATTACCTCAAGCATGGAGACATGCTGCCAGCCGACTGGAAGGATCAGATTGGCGGTCACGATGCGATCTTTTATGGTGCAGTTGGCTGGCCGGCCACTGTGCCGGACCACATCTCGCTCTGGGGCTCGTTGCTGAAGTTTCGGCGGGAGTTCGATCAGTACGTCAACCTGCGACCAGTTCGCCTGATGCCAGGTGTTCGCTCTCCGCTGGCTGGTCGAGAGCCTGGCGACATTGACTTCTATGTGGTTCGCGAAAA
>JBMSJG010000027.1:0-11316 GCA_049418645.1 Burkholderiaceae bacterium
CAATTCGCCGTTGACCCAGAGACCTACTTTCAGATCTATTCCGAGTATCGACTGACCGATGAGGAGAAGGCGCGTTTCTTCCGCGATCGTCGCAGTGCGGTGGTGGGGCGTCGTCTAGCCGATACCTATGGCTTTCAGGTGGGTGATTTGATCAGCCTCAAGGGGCAGTTGTTTCCTGGTCAGTGGGAGTTTCTGGTCGCGGGCATCTACGAAGGCGCGGAAGAAAAGACCGACACCAACAAGATGTACTTTCATTGGGCCTACCTCAACGAGGAAATCAAGCGCCGCAATATCTCGCGCGATGCCGACAGTGTTGGTGTTTTCATCACCAGCGTGCAGGGGGCTGACCAGGCTGCTGCCGTGGGCTTGGCCATTGACGGCCTCTTCCAGAACTCACCCAAGGAGACGCTGACCGAGACCGAGCAGGCCTTTCAACTGGGCTTTGTGGCCATGACCGAGGCCATTGTGGTGGCGATACGAGCGGTCTCGTACGTGGTCATTCTGATCATCATGGCCGTCATGGCCAACACCATGAGCATGACAGCCCGCGAGCGGACCAGCGAGTATGCAACCCTGAAGGCCTTGGGATTCTCTCCCTTCTTTGTGGCTGGGTTGATTGCGGCGGAGTCGCTCTTGATGGCGGTGCTAGGGGGCCTCATCGGCATTGGACTGACTTATCCATTGGCGGAGGTCTTTCACGCCGCGACCGGCACGCTCTTTAAGAGCTTCGTGGTCTCTGTAGATACCAATCTGATGCAAATGGTGGCGGCGATCGTCACGGGAGTGTTTGCTGCTCTCTGGCCTGCGATCAAGAGTTATCGAATTCGCATCGTCGAGGGCCTACGGGCCATTTAAGACGGATTCCCATGGCCTGGTCCGCAATCCCTATTCAGTACAGCCTGCGCAACCTCTGGGTGCGCAAGACCACCACGCTGTTGACGGCTTTGGGCATGGCGCTGGTCGTCTATGTCTTTGCGGCGGTTCTCATGCTGGAGGCTGGCCTGCGCAACACACTCGTAAACACCGGTGAGGCCGACAACATGGTGATCACTCGACAGGGCACCGCTACCGAGGTGCAGAGTTCGATCGACCCATTGCAGGCCTCGATTGTCGCCAGCCTGCCCGAGGTGGCCAGTCGCATTGAGCCTCTGGCGTCCTATGAGACGGTCGTCCTGATTAACCTGGACAAGCGAGAGACCGGCCGTCCTTCCAACCTGGTGATTCGTGGTCTGAACGAGGCCGGGCGCGAGCTGCGTCGGCAGGTGAGCTTGGTCTCGGGTCGCGTTCCGCGACCAGGTACCGATGAGGTCATGGCTGGTCTGGCTGCCTCCAGGCAGTTTGTGGGTCTTGAGCTGGGGGGGTCGGTTCATTTTGCAGGTCGTGATTGGCCGGTCGTTGGTGTGTTCGACGGCGGTGGAAGTGGCTTTGACAGTGAACTCTGGGCGGATGCAGATGTTTTGCGTCAGTCCTTTCGTCGCAGCAGTTACTCGAGCGTGATCGTGCGTCTCTTGGATCCCGCCAAGGCGCAGGCCTTTGCCGAGCGTGTTCAGACAGATCCCAGGCTACCGTTGCAGGCAAAATCGGAGCGAGAGTTTTATGCGGAGCAGTCCGAGACACTGTCTAGGTTCATCAAGATTCTCGGGCTCACGTTGACAGTGATTTTTTCCATTGGGGCAGTAATTGGTGCCACGATTACCATGCAGTCTGCTGTGGCCACGCGCGTGGCTGAGATCGGAACACTACGGGCTTTGGGTTTTGCCCGGCAGGCCATTTTGCTGGCCTTTCTTGCTGAGGCGATTGCCCTGTCCTTGGTTGGTGGTGCGATTGGTCTGGGCCTGGCAAGCCTGATGCAGGCCATCGAGTTTTCAACCACCAACTTTCAAAGCTTTTCCGAACTGTCCTTTGGCTTTCTACTCACACCCGGCATTGTGATGCAGGCTTTGGTTTTTTCGATTCTGATGGGCACGGTTGGTGGCATGCTGCCGGCCATTCGCGCCTCCCGCATTGCCATTGTGGAGGCTCTTCGTGCGGCCTAGTCAGGGTGCCTGGCGATTCGGATTCTGGTTGGCCTGGCGAGACCGTCGTGCCAGCCACCTGCGTCTCATGGCCTTGGTGTTAATGGTCACTGTGGCGGCCACCTCTGCCGTTGGGTTCCTCGCCAGCCGAGTGCAGCAAGCCTTGTTCTCAGACGCCCAAGCCAGCCTAGGGGGCGATCGACTATTGGTCTCCGACCGACCCATTCCTGCTCAGTGGATTCAGGCTGCACGCCAGGCGGGCCTGCAGTTCACGCAGGGGTCCCAATTCCCCTCCATGGCGTTGGGACCCGCCGGTTCAGCCCTGGTGGCGGTGAAGGCGGTCCAAGAGGCTTACCCACTGAAAGGACGTCTTCAGGTCGATGCCGACCGTCCATTGGGTGAGGACGACGTCTACCTCGATCAGTCGCTGTCGGCCCGACTGGGGGTCAGACTGGGGGACCGCATTGACCTGGGTGCCAGTCGGCTTCGTGTCTCAGGCTGGATTCTGCAAGAGCCTGACCGAGGAATTGGCTTTGTCAATTTTTCTCCCAGGGTCTTGATGCGCCAGGAGGCCTTGGCCAAGACTGGGCTTCAGACGGCTGGCAGTCGCATCAGCTATCGCCTCTGGTTGGCTGGCCCAGCAGACGGTTTGGCCCAGTTTGACCGAACGGTTCAGCCGACCATCGGGGCGGGTCAGCGTTACGAAACCCTGGACAATGCGCGCCCTGCGCTCAAGGAGACTCTGGTCAGGGCTCAACGGTTTTTAAGTCTCTCTGGCATGGTCGTCTTGCTGATGTCTTGTGTGGCTTTGGTCTTGGCGGCTCGGCAGATGGCGAGTCGGGCACTGCCAACCCTGGCTGTCCTCAAGGCGACAGGCGCGAGCCGGCAGTCCTTGGTGGCTTACTGGGTACTCAAACTTTTGATGACAGGTGCAGTTGGACTGGCCCTGGGGCTGCTGGTGGGATTCGCGGTGAGCGCTGGATTGGCATCGATCCTTTCCGAGCTGCTGGGCCGTAGCTTGACCGTCGATGCAGCCGATGGGCGACTTTGGATGGGCCCTGCCTTTCAGGCTGTTGGCCTGTGCTTTGGACTACTTGCCCTGTTTGCCTGGCCAGCGGTTCGCCGGGTCCTTCAGGTCAGTCCTTTGGCCAGCCTTCGGACACAGCAGCAAGATGCGCAGCCAGGCGCCGCATCCGGCACTACCGGCTGGTCTCGGCATCGGGCCTCGCTGGCACGCTGGCTCATGCTCACGATCGGCGTGCTGGGTTTGCTGTGGTTTGGCAGTGGAGATTTAACCCTGGGCCTATCGGTCGGCTTGGGTTTTTTAGTCTTGGCGGCAGTGTCGGCATTGGTGCTGTCGGGGCTTTTTGCTGGGTTGTCGAGGGCGCTGCGTGTAAGGGCTCTGACGTCGTGGTCCTTCTATGCCCTTGCTCAGTCTCTTCGTCGACGCAGGGCGAGCCTGGTCCTGCAGGGGTTGGGGCTTACACTGGCCTTGGGCGCTCTGGGGTTGTTGATTTTTCTTCGGGCCGATCTGGTGGAGGCCTGGGGCCGCAGCCTGCCGGATCAGGCCCCGAACCGTTTTGTTCTGAATATCCTGCCAGAGGAGCGCGAGGCGGTTGCCAGGCGACTGCAAGCCTTCGGTGTGCAAGATCTACAGCTTTATCCGATGGTGCGGGGCCGACTGGTCGGCATCAACGACCGAATGGTGGGGCCGGATGATTTTGAGGATGACCGGGCAAAGCGGCAGCTTGATCGTGAGCTCAACCTGTCCTATGCCAATGTGTTACCCGCTCATAATCAGTTGGTCCAGGGCCAGCCCCTCAGACCCGATCAGCCTGAGGTATCGGTAGAGCAGACATTGGCCAAGTCTCTTGGATTGAAGCTGGGCGATCGCCTCACGTTTGATATCGCGGGAGAGTCTATTTTGGCCACGGTCAGTAGCATTCGGGCGCTGCGGTGGGATTCGATGGCCGTTAACTTTTTCATGGTTCTAAGCCCGAGCCTGATTCAGGATCAGGCCCAGACCTTCATCACCTCGTTTCATGCTCCCGCAGCGATCGGAGACCAAGTGGACCGCCTGGCCGCTGAGTTTCCCTCGCTGACCGTGGTCAACCTCGATGGCATTCTTCGTCAGCTGCGGCAGGTCCTCGATCAGACCGGGTTTGCGGTTCAAGCCCTATTTGTCTTTAGCCTGGTCGCCGGGGTCTTGATTCTGGTGACGTCGTTGTCAGTGACCAAGGCCGATCGACTTCGTGAGGCTGGGGTGCTCAGAGCTTTCGGTGCCAGTCGTCGACAACTCCAGCAGGCCCAGCGACTCGAACTGATCGTTTTGGGGGCCGTGTCTGGTCTGGCTGCGGCCATCTGGTCGCAGGCCATGGGATGGGCCGTGGCCCGATTTGCCTTCGAACTCGCCGTGGCGATCAACTGGGTCAGCATATTGCAGCTGTCATTGGCAGGCGTTGGGCTGGCCTGGTTTGGCGGTTGGCTGGTCCTTCGCGAGGTCAGTCGGGTCCCGCCGGTCCAGATCCTAAGACAGGTGTCGGGTTAACCCGGGCAGTTTTCCACACTGCAAAACTAGCCTTTCACATTGTGGAATATTGATGTTGCAGGACACCCGTTTCATTTCTCATTGTGCAAACCACTCTTTCATAATACAAAAAATTAACCTAACTAATTGTTTTTAATCATTAAAAAATTTACAAAAAAATAAAATATTTAGCGATGCAAGGCAGCAAACCCCCTAGGATGAAGACACCAAATTCATCCTTTAGGGAGTCCTACCATGGCAACGCGTGAACAAGAAGCACAGAAACTTCAAAAAGATTGGTCTGAAAATCCCCGCTGGCGCGGCATCAAGCGCGGTTACACCGCGGACGACGTGGTCCGTCTGCGCGGGTCCTTGCAGCCTGAGCACACCCTGGCCAAGCGCGGCGCAGAGAAGCTCTGGAACCTGGTTAACAACGAACCCTTTGTCAACAGCCTCGGTGCCCTGACGGGCAATCAGGCCATGCAGCAGGCCAAGGCCGGTCTCAAGGCCGTCTACCTCTCAGGCTGGCAGGTGGCTGGCGATGCCAACCTGGCCGGTGAGATGTACCCCGACCAGTCCCTCTATCCCGCCAACTCCGTCCCCCAGGTCGTTCGTCGCATTAACAGCACCCTGACCCGTTGTGACCAGATTCAGTGGATGGAAGGTAAGAACCCATCCGACGCCGATTACATCGACTATTTCCTGCCCATCGTCGCCGACGCTGAGGCAGGTTTTGGTGGCGTCCTCAATGCCTTCGAACTCATGAAGTCGATGATCGATGCGGGTGCTGCTGGCGTGCACTTCGAAGACCAGCTGGCGTCGGTTAAAAAATGCGGACACATGGGCGGTAAGGTTCTGGTTCCAACCCGTGAGGCTGTGGCCAAGCTGGTCGCTGCACGTCTGGCGGCTGACGTGATGGGCGTACCGACTGTGCTGCTGGCCCGTACCGATGCCGAGGCGGCCGACCTGGTTACCTCCGACGTTGATGACAACGACATGCCTTTCCTCACCGGTGAGCGCACCGTCGAGGGTTTCTATCGCACCAAGAACGGCCTTGAGCAGGCCATCTCCCGCGGTCTGGCTTATGCCCCTTATGCCGACATGATCTGGTGTGAGACCGGTACGCCCGATCTGGCCTATGCCCGCGCCTTTGCCGAAGCCATCCACAAGCAGTTCCCGGGCAAGCTACTCGCCTACAACTGCTCGCCCTCGTTCAACTGGAAGAAGAACCTGGATGACGCCACGATTGCCAAGTTCCAGCGCGAACTCGGTGCCATGGGTTACAAGTTCCAGTTCATCACCCTGGCCGGCTTCCACAGCCTGAACTACTCCATGTTCAACTTGGCTCATGGCTATGCCCGCAACAACATGACTGCCTTCGTCGAACTGCAGCAGGCCGAGTTTGCTGCCGCCGAAAAAGGCTTCACTGCGGTCAAGCACCAGCGCGAAGTCGGCACCGGTTACTTCGATGCCGTGACCACGACCATCGAGCGTGACGCGTCTACTGCAGCCCTGCATGGGTCTACCGAAGACGAACAGTTCTTTGACAACAAGGCTGGCTCCAAAAAAGTCGCCTAAACACCAGCTTCTGAGGAGGAGACCCCCAGCTCACAATACCCAGACTGGGTTGGGGACAACAAGGGGAGGTGACGGGTGTGATCCATCCGTCCGATACACAAAAGGGAGGTGCACGACACCTCCCTTTTTTATTGGCTTTGTCGGCCGCGGGGCGTCGATGGGCTGGCGTCTGGGCTACGCGCTTTGCGAGTGGGAGTAGATCGACTAGAGGCGCCCTTGGCTGATGCCGCCGGCACAAATGGCTTGGCCTCTTTGAGCAGCTCGAAGCTGGCTGATGCATCCTGCCCAAGTTGTTTGACCAGCCATGGCATGGCCTCGCGACAGGCTTGCTCCAGGCCATACGGGGGGTTGAGCACAATCACATGGCTGCCCATCAGGCCAAGGCCATCCTTGAGGGGATCTCTGACGCGAAAGGCAACATGCAGTTTGTTGGCCACTGGCATGTTCATGACCTGGCGCACGAATCGATCCACCTCAAAGCGTTGGAGCATGGGCAGCCAAATCACATAGCATCCAGATGCAAAGCGAGTCACGGCATCGCGCAGGGCTGCGATGGCTTTGTCGTAGTCGGTTTTGATCTCAAACGAAGGATCCATCAGCACCAAGGCCCTGCGGGAGATGGGTGGCAAGGCGGCCTTCAACTGGGCGAAGCCGTCGGACTTTAGGGCTTTGACCTTGCGCCCGAATGGCGCCAGGGTCTCTTGCAGTATGGGATGGTCTGTCGGGTGGATCTCGCAGGCCCGCAGGCTGTCAATCGGACGGAGTTGCTGAGCCAGGAGCAGGGGAGAGCCCGGCAGCCACTGCAACTGATCGGTGTTGGCCAGCCGGATTTGGGTCATGTAATCGCGGATGAGCGCTGGCATGCTGGCATCCTTCATGGGCCAGAGCCGGCCCACGCCCGTCTGGTATTCCGCCTTGTCACGCACCAGTCTGGCGTCAGCCGCATAGCGACCTGCACCCGCGTGCGTATCCACTACGGTCAGCGCTACGGGCTTTTGTTGCAGGTAGTCCAGGCAGTAGAGGGCGATGGCGTGCTTGAGAACGTCAGCGTGATTGCCAGCATGAAAGGCGTGTCGATAGGCGAGCATCCATCTACTCTATCGGCTTTTTGACTCATCCCGGGCTTTGCACAGGATCGTGGCCATTTGATCGAAGTCGGTGCATAGACGCCATATGGCAGGAGTTGGTGCACCTCTGTGGTGCCAAAGCGGGTCGCTCGCGCCTTCGCAAGGGGCGTGGACCAAGCAGTCCTATGGTCTGCATGCCATGGCATGCCCTTTGCTGTAAGTACTCTATGAACAGACCATACCCTCCTAAAACTCGGCATGGCAGGTGAGATGACCTTTGTTGACGAGTGTCTGAAGTCCTACGGGGCCCCTGGCGAACCTCAGGCCCACGCGGCTGGCTTCTGGTCCTGGCTGGAGCAGCAAAATCCAGAGGCAATGGCCAGAGCCCGTCAGGATGCGGACCTCCTGTTCCGCCGCGTCGGCATCACTTTTAATGTCTATGGAGATGAGGCCGGTGCGGAACGCCTGATTCCGTTTGACTTGATCCCACGCATCCTACCGGCAGCGGAATGGCAACGCCTCGAGGCCGGCTTGCGTCAGAGGGTTAGTGCTCTGAATGCATTTTTGCAGGATGTCTATCACGACCGTCGGATCATCGAGGCCGGCCTGGTTCCAGCTGATTTGATTTACCAGAATCCTCAGTACCGTCCAGAACTGTCTGGAGTCAAGATGCCCCATGACGTTTGGGCCCACATTAGCGGTGTCGACATTGTGCGAGCCGGAGCCGGGGAGTTCTATGTCCTGGAAGACAACCTAAGGGTGCCATCTGGGGTCTCCTACATGATCGAGGATCGCAAGGTCATGATGCGTCTATTCCCGGAATTGTTCTCTCGTAATGCGGTTGCACCGGTTGAGCACTATCCGGATCTCTTGCTCGAGCACTTGCGCTCTGTGGCGCCGGTTGGCGTGGACAATCCGACGGTGGTGGTTCTGACCCCGGGTGTCTACAACAGCGCCTACTTTGAACATGCCTATCTGGCGCAGCAGATGGGCGTTGAGTTGGTGGAAGGCAGTGATCTCTTTGTCAACGATGAACGTGTGTTTGCCAAGACTACTCGGGGTCCTCAGCGCATCGATGTGATCTATCGTCGAGTGGACGATGATTTCCTAGACCCATTGACCTTTAGGGCCGACTCCACCCTGGGTGTGGCCGGTCTGGTTGGAGCGGTTCGGGCGGGCCGGGTGACGGTCTGTAATGCGATTGGAACCGGTATTGCGGATGACAAGGCTGTCTATCCCTATGTCCCAGACATGATTCGGTTCTACCTGTCAGAGGAGCCGATTCTGAACAATGTGCCCACCTACCTCTGTCGTCGAGAGCAAGACCTGCGTTATGTCCTGGATCACTTGCCCGAGCTGGTGGTCAAAGAGACCCATGGTGCCGGTGGCTACGGTATGTTGATTGGCCCCAAGTCCAGCAAGGCAGAGATCGAGAATTTTCGAGCTCGAATTCTGGCCTCGCCCCAGACCTATATTGCCCAGCCGACCCTGGCCTTGAGCACCTGTCCCACCTATGTGGAGGAGGGCATTGCTCCTCGTCACGTGGATCTCAGACCCTTTGTCCTGTCCGGCCAGAGAATCTCCATGGTTCCTGGGGGCCTTACACGTGTGGCTCTGAAGAAAGGTTCCTTGGTGGTGAATTCCTCACAGGGTGGTGGTACCAAAGACACCTGGGTGCTGCATGCTTAGCCGCCTGGCCGACAACCTGTATTGGATGTCTCGATACATCGAGCGCGCTGAAAACACGGCTCGAATGCTCGATGCGCAACACCAGGCCAGTATGCTGCCCGGGGGTACGGAGCAGGCCCTGTCCCAGTGGGAGGCCTTGTTGCGTCGTAGTGAATTGGTGGACGGCTATCAGGCTCGTCACCCGGATCTCACCGCTGAACGGATTCTGGAATTCATGGTTAGCGATGCCGATAATCCGTCGAGCATCTTTAGTTGTCTGCAGGCTGCACGGGACAATGCCAAGG
Organism: Burkholderiaceae bacterium; assembly: GCA_049418645.1. Classification (GTDB taxonomy): domain Bacteria; phylum Pseudomonadota; class Gammaproteobacteria; order Burkholderiales; family Burkholderiaceae_A; genus Hahnella. The sequence continues at coordinate 9,161 of JBMSJG010000027.1, forward strand.
CCGTTCGGGTGGTGCTGGCGCCGGAGTTGTGGGAGTCGGTTAACACCACCTGGATCGAGATGCGATCCCTCATTAGAACGCCCAGTTGGCGTCGTGATCCCGGCAAGATCTTCGAGTGGGTGAAGTATCACTCCCATCTGTTTCGGGGTGTGATGATCGGGACCATGCTCAAGGACGAAGCCTATTTCTTCAGTCGGATGGGCACCTTTGTCGAACGGGCTGACAACACGGCCCGCATTTTGGACGTCAAGTACGTGGCCCGTGAGAGGGCGCTTACCGATGCGGCTGGCAGTGCTGATTACTACTTCTGGGCCTCTGTGCTTCGATCCGTCTCGGCCTTTGAAATCTACCGGAAGGTCTACCGAGACGTTATCACGCCGACCCGGATTGCCGAGTTGTTGATCCAGCGCAGCGACATGCCTCGCTCCTTGTTGGCCTGCATGACCGAATTGATGACCAATCTGGAGCAAGTGGCAGACCCCAAAACCTCAGAGGCTCTCCGACAGGCTGGTCGCCTGCGGGCTCAGATCCAGTACCTAAGAGTCGACGAATCCTTTGAACCGGACATTCATCGATTTCTGGGTAACTTTTTAAAAGACGTTAACGCCCTGGCCTCTCGCATCAGCGAGGAATTCTTGGTGCCCTTGGTGCATTAGCGATTACTCCAGAGAAACCGCTGCGAAAGGACCGATACCAGTGCGCATTCTGATCAATCATCAGACCCATTACGACTACGAGGATTTCACGCGCTATGCCATTCAGCGCCTCTACCTGACACCAAGAGATGAACCGGGCCAGCGTGTCCTGCGCTGGGAACTCAGGGGCGACGGAGAGATGCGTCAGCAAAAGGATGCCTTTGGCAACACCGTGACCACCCTGGTGACCACCAAACCCCGAAAGTCCATCAGCATTTCGGTGGTTGGGGAGGTGGAGTCTATGGCATCTCCACTTGATCCAGCCAAGCATTATCAGTTTGAGAGGGGCCCACACGAGCCGCCGGTGGAAGTCTTTCTCCGTCCCACTGGCCTGACACAGGCCAACGCCGAGATGGTGGATTTTGCCCGCAGCCGAATCTCACCGACGAGTCATGAGCGTGAATTGCTAGCGCTGGCCGCTGATATCGAGGATCGATTGACCTATACACCCGGAGCGACGCATGTGGGCACCACGGCAATCGATGCCTGGGCACGCGGGGCTGGCGTTTGTCAGGACCACGCACATGTGATGCTGGCCCTGTGCCGGTCCGCCGGACTGCCTGCTCGGTATGTCAGTGGCTATTTGTCTGGTGAGGCCAGAGCCAGCGAGGCCACCCATGCCTGGGTCGATGTCTGGCTTGCTGGCCACTGGCTATCGGTGGACATTACTCACCGGTGCTTCACGGCCGATCGTTGGCTTCGGCTGGCAGTCGGCCAGGATTACGAGGCGGTTTCTCCGGTTCGTGGCGTTCGCCAGGGCGGTGGTGCGGAGACCATGCGGGTAGCAGTCTCAGTGTCCCATTGATTCTAAGCGTTACACTCACCAGCCATGACTTACTGTGTTGCTGCGAGACTCCAAGACGGACTGGTCTTCCTGTCCGATTCCCGAACCAATGCTGGCATGGACCAGGTGTCGACCTTCCGGAAGATGAGCGTCTTTGAGCGCCCTGATGACCGCATGATCGTCCTGATGTCCGCCGGCAACCTGGCGATTACCCAGAGTGTGCGAGAAATCCTGAAGGAGTCGCTCGAGTCGGAGTCGATTTGGTCGGCTGCCAATATGTTTGAGGCCGCCACCGTGGTGGGTGCAGCCATTCGTCAGGTCTACGATCGAGACCACCAGACATTGTCTGAGATGGGTATTGATTTTAATTGCAGCTTTATCCTGGGCGGACAGATCCGCGGTGAGACTTGCCGACTTTTTCAGATCTACGCCGCTGGCAATTTCATTGAGGCCCATTCCGAGAGCCCCTGCTTCCAGATTGGAGAATCCAAGTACGGCAAGCCAATTCTGGATCGGGTTATTCGGCCGGAGATTCCACTGGACGAGGCAGTGAAGTGTGTCCTGATCTCTATGGATTCCACCCTCAAGTCCAATATCTCTGTTGGTATGCCACTCGATTTGTTGGTCTATCAGGCCGGTAGTCTGCAGGTGAGCCATTTTGTCTCGGTCACCGAGGA